>NZ_BACZ01000001.1 GCF_000333375.1 Curtobacterium sp. B18 | reverse complement strand
AGCCGTGCCGGAGCGCCCGTGGTCGTCCAGGGGTCCGAGCCGATGAGCCGGAGTCCGTCGACCGAGCCCGGGAGGCGTTCCAGCAGGCTGGTGTGCTCCTCCGCGACGGTGCGGTCGCTCGGACGGGAGCGGACGGTGAGCACGACGTCGTCGCCGGTGACGCGCAGGTCCGCCTGGGCCGAGTCCTCGCGGCGCCACGCGTCGGGGCGGCGGAGGGTCAGGCGGGCGGTGCGGTCCTCGGTGCCGAGCGGGACGGGGACGGCCATGGCACGAGGCTACGTCGGGGCCGGCGCGGGGGCGGTGGCGGCTCGCCGGGGTCGCCCGGTTCCGGGGGGGGGGCGGGCGGGGGTGCGGGGTGGGGTAAAGGCGGGTGGGCGTGCGCGGGCGGGGGTGCGCGCGGCCCGCCGCACCGTGCGCGTTCCATCGGCCCGTGCGAGGTTGACCGCTGGGTGCCCCGCTACAAGCCCGCACCCAGCGATCGGCGCCGCACCGCTCGGCCAAGGCCGCACCGTGCGGATCGTGCGGCCGCCCCCGCGCGGCCTGCCGCACGGTGCGCGCTCCGTCAGCCCGTGCGAGGTTGACCGCCCGGTGCCGCGCTACAAGCCCGCACCCAGCGGTCGACACCGCAGCGGCCGGCCAAGGCCGCACCGTGCAGGGCTGCCGCCGACGCCGCACCCGCCTGCCAAGGCCGCACGGTGCGAGGCGGCACGGTGCGAGGTCAGCGGCGCGGGGGCCGCGGCGCGGGCGGCGGCGGGACCGGCTTCGCGGCGACGACGTCGGCGAGTGCGACATCGACGAGGCCTCGGCGGGTGTCGACCCGCACGGACGAATCGGTACGGCCGACGAGCGTCCCGAGCGCGTCCCGCGCCCCCGCGCCGTCGTGCGCCCGGACGACCAGCCGGTCGCCGATCGCCGCGTCCCGGAGCACCGCGAGCGCCAGCGCCCGGGCGATCGCGTCCTGCCCGGCACCGTCTCCCACACCGCCAGCGTACGGCCGGTCCGCCCTAGAGTGTGGGGATGGCCAAGGCTCGCGTGGACAGCTGGATCTGGGCGGTGCGGATCACGAAGACCCGCTCCGCCGCGACCGCCGCGTGCAAGGCCGGGCACGTCCGGGTGAACGGGGAGCGCGCGAAGCCCGCGCAACCGATCGGCCCCGGAGACGAGGTGCGGGTGCGCCAGAACGGGTTCGACCGGATCGTCGTCGTCACCGGCATCATCCTCAAGCGGACGAGTGCTCCCGAGGCGGCGAAGCACTTCGAGGACAGGACCCCGCCGAGACTCCCCAAGGAGGAGGCCGGCTTCGTCCCGATGCGCGACCGCGGCGCCGGGCGTCCGAGCAAGCGGGAGCGCCGCGACCTCGAGAAGCTCCGCGGCTACTGACGCTTCCGCTTGCCGTCGGGATCGACGACGACCTCGAACTCCGGGTCCCCATCCCACTCGACCGTGACGGGCTGTCCGGTCCACCGGGCCTCGAGGTGTCCGTCGTCGTCATCGTCGAAGCCACGGAGTGCTCGACCACTCGGCACGCGGTCGATCGCGACGCGGCCGTCCCGTCCGACGGCGAACAGCTCGGTGACACGCCCTCGGATCCGCTGGTTCGGCACGGTGTCGTGCCGGATCTCCGCGAAGCGCCGCGCGCCGTCGGCCGACACCACGCCGTACTCGACGACGTCACCGATCTCGACGGGGAGCCCGCAGCACTGGTGCTCCCAGCCACCGACGAGGACCACCACCGGCTCGGGCATCACACGAACCGGACGGTCTGCTGCAGTCGGTCGCGGACTTCGAACACGTCGACGTGCCCCTCCGGCGACCACACGCCGTTCACCACCTGGCCGAGCGCACTGCGGCGGACCACCAGCGCGGTGGGCTTGCGGGGCGAGCCGACGAGCTGGACGTCCTCGTCGACGGCGGAGTCCGGCACGACGAGCAGGCGCCCGGTGAAGCGCACCCGGGTCTGCTTCTGCACGGCGCGGGCGGCCCGGACGAGCTCCTTCACGGGACGCTCGCCGTCCGCGAGGGTCTCCCCCGCGATCTCGCCGTGCTCGATGCGCACCGGAGCGCCCCAGTCGATCGACTCGACGGCCCACAGACCGCTCGGGGTGAGGACGGCGTGGTCGAGCTTGCCCTCGGCACCGGCGTCGAGGTCGTGCCACACCGTCACGCCGATGCCCATCTCGGAGACGATCGACGCCGTGGCCTCCTCGGCGAGGGCCTCGGCGAGGAGCCGCCGGATGTGCCGCGGGGCGGAGCGGATGAGCGTGGGGTCGTAGGGGTCCTCGATGGGGTCCCCGAGGCCGACCCACTCGCGTTCGGCCTGCAGGAAGACCTCGCGCGACCGCCCGCCGGGGTGTCCGTGGGACCGGGCCCGCGGGCGTGTGTCGCGACGCGCCGCCGGGGGTGCGTAGGCGTCGCGACCGGTGTCGCTCCTCCAGGCCGACGAACCGGACGGGCCGGACGCGCCCTGCTGGCCACCACGCTGCGACCCGGCGTCGTAGGCGCGGCGTGCGGCGGGGGTGCCGATCCGCTCCCAGGCGATCTGCACCTGGCGGAAGCGGCGCGCGTCGCCGCCGAGGTCGGGGTGGGACTCGCGCGCTGCGCGACGGTAGGCGCGGCGGAGCTCGTCGTCGTCGGCGGACGCGGGGACGCCGAGGACTTCGTACGGGGTGGCGTCGGCCGGGCTGTCGGTCATGGCCCTGCGACATTACCCGAGGGAGCGTCTGAGTCCGCCGCGTGGCGGCTGGGTGCTGCCTGGAGGCGCGGCGCGCGCCCGGCAGGCGGCATCGGTCCGCGACACGGCACCGGTTGATCGACGGGCGGGGTGTCGTCGACCGCGTGCGGGATCAGGACGGTCCGGCGACGGCGAAGGAGACGGGGGTCGCGAGGAACGCGCCGTAGCGGCCGGCGGCCGCCTCGAGTGCGCGGAGGGCCGCCGCGTCGAGCGGTTCGAACGGCGTGACGGTGACGTGGACGTCCCGGGTGCGCTCGGATCGGCTCCAGGTCCCCACGACCCGGCCGCGGACGACCGCCATCGGCAGGAAGATGCCGTTGCCGCCGGGGACGACGCGGTCTGCGTGCACGGGATCGAGCTGGACGGTGCGGTCGGCGTAGCCGAGGAGGTACTCGTCGAACCCCGGGAGGAGGTGCGCCGTCGGCACGCCACCCGGGTCGGGCCGGTCGGCGAGAGCGAGAAGGCCGTCGCCGAGGACCTCGACGGCGTCACCGGCGACGGCACGGGCACGCCGGACGTCGCCGAGCGGCAGCTTGGTCCACGCAGCGGTGTCGGCCTCGGTCGCGGGGCCCCGGCCGCGCAGGTGCCCGACCAGCACGCGGCGGAGCGCCTCGTCGCGGTCGGGCAGGTCGGTGGCGGCGGGTGCCCAGTCGTCGAGGAGCACGAGCCCCTGGCCGACGCGGGCGGTCGGACCCCACGCGACGATCCCCTCGAGCGCCAGGCGGAGCAGCACGTGGTAGCCGCGGCCGCCGGCCGGGTCGAGGCCGGCGGCGCGGTAGGCGTCGAACAGGTCGTCGCGCACGAGCGACCGGCCGCCCGAGAGGACGCCGGCCGTGGTGTCCCGTGCGGTGCGGAGGACCGCGTCGTCGATGCCGAGCTCGGCCGCACGCCGGGCGATGGACCGGATGGTCCGCTCGGCGGTGAGCGAGAGGAGCAGTCGCAGGTCGTCGGGACGCATCGCGTGCAGGGTGCCGCGCATCGGCCACGAGCGGATGACCTCGGCACGGTCGAACGCTGCACGGACGTCGTCGCGGGTCGACCCGGGAGCCCGGACCCCGACGGCCCAGGTCACCTGCGCGAGGTCCTGGCCCTGCACGGCGAGCATGCGTTCCACCACCGCGGTCGGACCGTGGCCGGGCGCGGCGATCCCCTGCGCCGCGAGTCGCATCGCGCGCAGTCGGGCCGGTGTCGTCGTCACGGCACCAGCATGCCCGGCACCACCGTCAGGCGACGGCGGCGCTGATGTCGGCCGCGTGCCGCTCGATGTACGCGACGTCGGCCCGGTACAGGTCGGCGTGGCCGTGGTGCAGGTCGCTGACGAACTTCGGGTTGCCCGCGGCCGCCTCGGTCTCCATCGTCGTGACGAGGGCGACGAGCGAGGCGATGATCGTCTCGGCGAGGACCTGGCGCGACCGGGCGTCGAGGTCGTAGGCGCGGCAGAACTCGGCGGCACGGTCGAGTCGTTCGTCGAGCGACGGCGCGGTGGACCCCTCGACCTCGCCGGTGGTGAACGGGGCGAACCGGTAGACGGCACTCGCGACGTCCCACACCCGCGGCCCGGGGTGCGCCGTGTCGAAGTCGATGAGCCCGACCGCGGCGATGCCGTCGTAGACGCAGTTGTACGGGGCGAAGTCGCCGTGCACGATCGTCTCGGCCGGGTACCGCTCCGCCTGGGACCACAGGTCGCGGTCGTCGTCGCGCGGGAACGTCGCCGCGGCGTCGTGGTAGTGCCGCAGCAGCCGGGCGGTCGTGACGAGGGCTGCCTCGCTCGCGACGTCGGCCGTCCACGGGTACTCCCCCGCCGCGCCGGGGACGAACGACACGGTCTCGAGCGTGTGCCCGAGCTCGATCGGTTCCGGTGCCGCGACGAACCCCTGTTCGTGCAGGTGGGCGAGCAGCCGGTGCACGGTCGGCGTCCACGGCCCTGCCGGGCGGTGCACGCGATCGTCGGCCCTGGTGATCCGCTCCATCGGAACCTCCTGTTGTACGTCTCCGTTGACGTGGTGGCCCAGCGTATCCGGCTCCGGGCGCCGATGTACCGGTCCACGCGTGAACAGCGTGTGACAGCAGTGCATGCACCGTTGCATGCAAGGCGTAGGATCGTCCTCCGTGAGCACTCCGAGCACGACCACCACCGGCCCGGCGGCGTCCGAGCGGGCGTACGACCACGTGAAGCGCGCGATCATCCGCGGGGACCTCCCGGGCGGGACGGCGATCAGCGAGAACGCACTCTGCCTGGAGATCGGCGTGTCGAGGACCCCCGTGCACGAGGCGTTCCTGCGGCTCGCCGCCGAGGACCTGCTCACCCTCGAGTCCCGGAAGGGTGCCGTCGTCCGCCCGATGTCCCCGAGCGAGGCGGCCGACGTGCTCGAGATGCGGGAGGCGATCGAGTCGACCGCGGCGACCCGCGTCGTCACCGACGGCCGCGTGTCGGACGTCGCCCCGCGCCTCCAGGCCATGCTCGCGGAGCAGGAGCAGGCGGTCGCGACGGGCGACGTCGACCGGTTCATCGAGGTCGACGCGGAGTTCCACGGTGCGGTCATCGAGGCGTCGCGGAACGCGATCGCCGTGATGTTCGCGCGGACCCTGCGGGACCGACAGCAGCGGCTGCGGCACCACCTCATGCGGCTCCAGCCGTCCCAGCTGCAGGCGTCCCTCGACGACCACCGTGCCCTCGCCGCCGCGCTCGACGCGGGTGACGCCGCGCGGTACGCCGAGGTACTCGGCGCCCACGTCGCATCGCACCGGGGCGCGCTGTGAGCGCGGGCGTCGGCACCGGGAGCATCCCCACAACCGGGTCGGTCGCGCTGCCGTCGGCCCGGGTCCTGCCGTGGGTCGCGGTGTGGGGAGCGGTGTTCGTGTGCTCGTGGGGCGGCAACCAGTTCTCGCCGCTGCTCCTCATGTACGAGGAGCGCGCGCACTACTCGTCGCTGCTCGTGAACGTCTTCCTCGGCGTGTACGTGCTCGGGCTCGCGCCGGCGCTGCTCGTCGCCGGGTCCCTGTCCGACCGGCACGGCCGCCGCCCGCTCATGCTCGTCGGGATCGTCTCGGCCGTCGTCGGCAGCGGCCTGCTGGCGTTCGGGCCGCTCGGGGCGGGGTTCCTGATGGCCGGACGGTTGTGCTCCGGGATCACCGTCGGGATCGCGATGGCGGTCGGCAACAGCTGGGTGAAGGAGCTCTCGCAACGCCGCTTCGACCCGTCCGCCGACGCCGGGTCCGGTGCCCGCCGCGCGTCGCTGGCGTTCACCCTCGGGTCGGCGTCCGGTGCCCTCGTCGCCGGCCTCATCGCGCAGTGGGGCCCGATTCCCGAGGTGCTGCCCTTCCTCGTGCCCCGCGTCTCGGTCACCGTCGAAGATCGTGAACCCCAGCAGCGAGAACGGTGCGACGGCGGTGACGGTCACCGAGTGTTCGCCGCTCGACAGTCCGTCCACCCTCGTGGTCGTGCCGGCGCTGGCGGTCCCCGTCGTGGCGACG
>NZ_BACZ01000002.1 GCF_000333375.1 Curtobacterium sp. B18 | reverse complement strand
CGTGAGCATCCACCCGGTGATGCTCAGGCAGATCGCCGCGACGCCGATCCCGACGAGGACCACCCGGTTGCCGGTGATCCCCCGCCGCCAGGAGAGTCCGGCGATCACGAGCGACACCACGACGGCGCCGACGAGCACCACCGAGAAGAGGGTCCCGCCGCTCGCGCCGAACAGCACGATGGCCGTCAGGCCCGAGGCGCTCGCCCCCGAGGTGATGCCGATCACGTCGGGGCTCGCGATCGGGTTGCGGACGACGCTCTGCACGATGCCACCGGCCACGCCGAGCGATGCCCCCACGAGCATCGCGCCGGCGACCCGGGGGCCGCGGAGCTGTCCGATCACGAAGTCCGAGATCGTGTCGCCGTGCCCGACGAGCGCGCTCGCGACCTGCACGGGCGACAGCGGGATCTCGCCGACGCCGAGCCCGACGAGCACGAGGACGAGGAGCAGGACGAGCACGGCCACGAGCACGAGGGCCTCGCGGCGACGAGCGGTCGGGCGCACCGTGGTCACAGTCCCTTCACCGCCCGCGACCGGACGAGCCAGATGAACACCGGTGCACCGATGAGCGCGGTCACGATGCCGACCTGCAGCTCCCCCGGGTAGGCGACGACGCGCCCGATGACGTCGGCGACCAGCAGGAGGGCCGGCGCGACGACGGCGGACAGGAGGATCGTCCAGCGGTGGTCGGGCCCGCTCAGCCGACGCACCGCGTGCGGGACGGCGAGCCCGATGAAGGCGATCGGTCCGGCCGCGGCGACCGCCGACCCGGCGAGCAGCACGGTGACGACGCCCCCGACGGCACGGACGAGCACGACCCGCTGCCCGAGCGAGGCGGCCAGTTCGTCGCCGAGCGCCAGCGTGTTGAGCGACCGGCCGAGACCGAACGCGATGACGAGCCCGACGAGGACCGGCACCGTGATGACGCCGGCGGTGCCGAGGTCCTTGCCGGCGAGGGCACCGACCTGCCAGAAGCGGAGCTGGTCGAGCAGGCTCTGGCTCGTCACGAGCACCGCGGTGGTGATCGACGACAGCGCGGCGGCGACGACGGCCCCCGCGAGCGCGAGCCCGACCGGCGACAGGCCGCGGCGCGCGACGGCGGCGATGCCGTAGACGAGGAGCGCGGCGAGGGCGGCGCCGACGAACGCGAACGGCAGGTAGGCAGCGGTGCCGCTGATCCCGAACAGCGCGATCCCGGCGACCACCGCGAGGGCGGCCCCCGAGTTGATCCCGAGGACGCTGGGGTCGGCGAGCGGGTTCCGCGTCACGCCCTGCATGACCGCGCCGGCGACTCCGAGCGCGGACCCGGCGAGGAGCCCGACGACCGTGCGGGGCACCCGGTTGCCGAGGACGATCAGGCCGATCTCGTCGTTCCGCCCCGGGTGCATCACGGTGTCGAGCACCGTGCCGAGCGGGATCGGACGCGACCCGAAGGCCACCGAGAGCGCCACCGCCACGACGAGGACGACCACGGCCAGCACGGTGGCACCGGCGAGGCGGGGCACGGAGCTGGGCGCGGGAGGGGTGGGCGACGGCGAACGCATGGGAAGTAAGGCAACCCTAACGGACGATCCCGCACGTCGACCCCCGATCAGCCCGTACGGCGACCCCCGAGCAAGCCGTGAGCAGCCGCAGGGTCCGTTCATAGGTTCGTCATGGGAACCGGGCCTGTACTCGTACCCATCGACGCCCGACCGGGCCGTCGAGGGACGACCGGAGAGCACCGATGAACGAGACCCCGAACCCCGCCGCCGACGAGAACGGCACCGCCCGCACCGACGCTGCGCAGCCGCAGGCCGGGGCGACGTGGGAGGCACCGCACGCCGACCCGTCGACCCTCCGCTCGGCGTACGCGTTCGACGGCAGCGGCCCGTACCTCTACGGCCCCGACGGCTCCGGCCCCTACGGGTACACCCCCGACGGCCGCGGTCCGTTCCGCATCGGCAGCCCGGCACTCCCCGGCTTCCAGCACGGCTGGGTGCACGGCGCTGCGACGGCCGACCACGGTGTGGCGTCGGCGAACCACGGGTTCGCCCCCACGAACCACGGCACGAAGCGCCCCCGTCGCCTCGGACTGATGATCGGGTCCGGGATCGCCGCGCTCGCGATCGTCGGTGCCGCCGGCGGGACCGCGCTCGGGCTGTCCTCGCAGCACACGACGACCACCTCGAGCCAGTCGCAGGGCACCACGACGCTGCCGGGCACCGGGTCCGGCACGGGCTCCGGGACCGACGGCAGCGGCACCAACGGCTTCACGGTGCCCGGAGACGGCACCGGTTCGAGCGACGGCAGCAGCGGCACGAGCACGCAGTCCGCCGCGACCGCGGCGACGAGCGCCCAGAAGAAGGGCGTCGTGACCATCAACACCGTCCTCAACTACGACGAGTCGTCGCAGGCGGCCGGCACGGGCATGATCCTCACGTCGAACGGGACGATCCTCACGAACAACCACGTGATCCAGGGTGCGACGAGCATCACGGTCACCGACGAGACGACCGGCAAGGAGTACAAGGCGGACGTCGTCGGCACCGACGCGACGCACGACGTCGCGGTCCTCAAGCTCGAGGGCGCGTCGGGGCTGTCCACCGTGACGCTCGACGACGACGGCGAGCCGAGCACCGGCGACACCGTGACCGACGTCGGCAACGCCGAGGGCACGGGCAACCTCGTCGCCGCCGAGGGCACCGTGACCGCGACCGACCAGGACATCCAGGTGCAGAGCGAGTCGGGCACCGGCACGGAGTCGCTGCAGGGCCTCATCGAGGTCGCCGCGGACATCGTCTCGGGCGACTCCGGCGGTCCGGTCCTCGACAGCGAGGGCGAGGTCGTCGGCATGGCGACCGCGGCCTCGTCGGGCACCGCGGACGTCACCGGGTACGCGATCCCGATCACCACGGCGAAGTCGATCGCGGACAAGATCCTCGCGGGCGAGTCCTCGTCGACCATCACCATCGGGCTGCCGGCGTTCCTCGGGGTCGAGGTCAGCGGGACCGCCTCGACCGGCGGCGTCGCCGTCGCGGGCACGGTCGAGGGCTCGGGTGCCGCGTCGGCCGGTCTCGCCGCCGGCGACACCATCACGAGCATCGACGGCACGGCCGTGGCGAGCTCGGACGCCCTGACCTCGGCGATCCAGTCGCACTCGGTCGGCGACAAGGTGACGGTCGGCTACACCGACAGCACCGGCGCCGCGAAGACCGTGACGGTCACCCTGACCGCCGGCCCCGCCGCGTAGCGGGAGCGGGAGCGGCTCAGCCGAGCAGCGCCCGCACCACCGACCGGTAGACGTTCGCCGGGGAGTCCGTCGTGAAGACGGTCTCCCCGGCTTCCGTGCGTCCGACCCGTGCGAAGCCCTGCCCCGCGGCGCGCACGACCACGATCGGGTTCGGCTTGCCCGGTCGACGCAGCGACGACACCGTCCACGAAGCCGCCCAGAAGCGCGCCAGCCGAGGGTCCGCCTCGGCGGTCGCCGTCGGCAGGTCGGCTGCTGCCTCCGACCCGGAGGTCCGGCGCGCGAGCAGGTCCGCCGGGAGCGACCCCGTGCGGAACGGGAAGGTCCATGCCGGACCGATGCCGAGCCTCCCGGCCACGATCGCGACCACGCGCTCGACCGGCAGCTGCGCGATCACCGCGCCCGTCTCGTCCGTCCCGTCCACGACGGTCTCCGACCAGGCCTGGAGGCGCGTGGTGCGCCCGTCGGGCAGCCGCTGTTCCAGCGTGACCGGCTGGGCGTCGCCCTCCCACGGCGCCGAGGAGCGCCTGCGTCGGTTCCGGGGAGGGTGCCAAGCCGGCCGACCAGGCCGGGCTCTATGAACTCCGGTCGGCCGGCGTGCGGAGGATTGTGGGGTTCCACCGACGGCCCCCGAGGGAGCGCAAGTGGCCAAGTGCCTCGGTGCCAAGGTGGGTGCCTCAAAGGTCGGCCCGGGCGCGGGTCCGGGA
>NZ_BACZ01000003.1 GCF_000333375.1 Curtobacterium sp. B18 | reverse complement strand
CGTCGTCCGTGGCCGCGCTTCTTCAGCGCGTCGCGAAGGACTCGCGGGCGCGCGATGCCGCCGGCAAGCCGACGACGTTCTACACGGTGCACCTCGTGCTGCTGGTCATCGCGCTGGCGATCGCCGTCGCTGCGGTGGTCGCGGGGATCCTGCTGCTCGTCTGAGCGCGCCCGGCGTGGCGGCGCGCTCTGCCGGTGACGTGACGGCCTGGAGGCGTCGTGCCGGCTCGCCATGGGCTTCTGGTCCGCACGGTGCGGCTGTCGTCGGCTGGTGCGGCGTTGGTGGCTGGGTGCGGCGTTGCAAGCTGCCACGGTGCGCGGGACCGCGCACGGGCTGAGTGCGCGCGCACGGTGCGGGCCGGAGGCGCGGTGCCGTCCCGCCACGTTCCTCCCGTCCGCACAGTGCGGCTGTCGCCGGCTGGTGCGGCGTTGGTGGCTGGGTACGGCGTTACAAGCTGCCACGGTGCGCGGAACCGCGCACGGGGTGAGTACTCACGCACGGTGCGGACTGGAGGCGCGGTGCCGGTTCGCAACGTTCCTCCCGTCCGCACGGTGCGGCCGTCGTCGGCTGGTGCGGTGTTGGTGGCTGGGTGCGGCGTCACAAGCTGCCACGGTGCGCGGAACCGCGCACGGTGTTAGTACGCACGCACGGTGCGGACTGGAGGCGCGGTGCCGACCCGCCACGTTCCTCCCGTCCGCATGGGGTGAGGGGGTGCGCACGGTGCGGACCGGAGGCGCGGTGCCGGTCCGCCGCGGGCCTCCCGTCCGCACGGTGCGGCCGTCGCCGGCTGGGTGCGGCGCTAGAGGCTGTCACCGTGCGCGGGACCGCGCACGGTGTGAGTACGCACGCACGGTGCGGACTGGATGCGCGGTGCCGGGCCGCCGCGGGCCTCTCGTCCGCACGGTGCGGCCGTCGCCTGCTGGTGCGGCGTTGGTGGCTGGGTGCGGCGTTACAAGTTGACACGGTGCGCGGAACCGCGCACGGAGTGCGCAGGCGCGCACGGTGCACGTGTCACCAGCCGGTGCGGCGCCGGTCCGCATCGCGCCTGCCGCCGGCCGGAGCGGTGCCGGCCCGCCACACGCTTCCGGTCCCGCAGGCGATCGCGCCCGGCGGGCGCCCAGGACAGGGGAGCTCAGACCAGCGGGCGGCGCGCCGGTGTCAGGACTCCGACGGCAGCGGCGCGCCGAGGGCCCGGCGCAGCGCGAGGCCGGCGACCCGCTCGTCGGTCGTGTCGAGCAGCACCCGGTAGGTCTCCCCGGGCGTGACGAACTCGACGCACACCGCGTCGAAGTCGCACGGCTCGATCCGCCAGCCGCGCACGGCGTCCATGGGCACGGCGGTCAGGGCGTCCCGCTCGTAGCTGGTCTCGGCAGCGACACGGTCGTGGAAGACCCGGACACGGCCGAAGGTGCCGCGCCAGGTCAGCTGCAGGTCGAGCGTGGGGGAGACAGAAGGGTCCGGCACCCGCCGATCGTACCGACGGGTGCCGGACCCTCTCACACGCGTGCGGCGTGCGGTTTCGCTATCCGGACACTCGGGTCCGTGCGTGGTCCGCCGCGATCAGCGCCGACGGTCGGTGTCCGACCCGGCGTCGCCGGCCGAGGACGATCCTGACGCGTCGGCCGAGGACGACCCTGACGCGTCGTCCGCCGGAGCCGACGCTCCGGCACCGCGGCGCACCTGGTTCGCCGGGTCCCGGCCGGTCACCGGGTACGGACCGGTGATGCCCGAACGGAGCGAGGCGATGCGGAGGATGCGGTCGCGCTGCAGGAACCAGCCGAGGATGAGCAGCGGGATCACGATGATGAGGGACGCGATCGTGTACGTGCCGATCGGGTAGTCGATCGCCATCAGCACGATGACGGTCGCGAGGAACACCAGCGTCAGCCAGGACGTGTACGGCGCGCCCGGCAGCTTGAACGACGGCTCCTTCGCGAGCCCCTGCTTCGCCCACGAGCGGAGCTTCATCTGGCAGAGGATGATCGTGCCCCAGGCGGTGATGATGCCGAGGCTCGCGATGTTCAGCGCGATCTCGAACGCCTGCTTCGGCACGAAGAGGTTCAGGAAGACTCCGACCAGCGTGAACGCCGAGGTCAGCAGGATGCCCGCGAACGGCACGCCGCCCTTGGTCATCTTCGTGGTCCACTTCGGCGCCGAACCGTTCATGCCCATCGAGTGCAGCGCGCGACCGGTCGAGTAGAGCCCGGCGTTCAGCGAGGACAGCGCCGCCGTGAGCACGACGAAGTTCATGATCGATCCGACGACCTGGCCGACCTGCGGGTTGCCGATGGACGAGAAGAAGGTCACGAACGGGCTGACGCCGTCCTTGTACGACGTGTACGGCAGGAGCAGCGAGAGGAGGACGACCGAGCCGACGTAGAACACGGCGATGCGGAAGACGACCGAGTTGATCGCGCGGGGGATCACCTTCTCGGTGTCCTGCGTCTCGCCGGAGGCGGTGCCGACCAGCTCGATGGCGGCGTAGGCGAAGACGACACCCTGCACGACGAGGACCGCCGGCAGGAGTCCGGTCGGGAAGAGTCCGCCGTTGTCGGACCAGATGCTGAACCCGGTGCGGACCGTCTCGCCGCCCGTCTCGACCGGGAACGCGAAGACGAGCCAGACGAGGGCCACGATGAGGAAGGCCACCAGGGCGGCGACCTTGATGATCGCAAACCAGAACTCGAGCTCACCGAAGACCTTCACGGCGACGAGGTTGGCCGCCAACACGACGAGGAGCGCCGCGAGGGCGAGCGCCCACTGCGGCACCGCGCGCGGCCCGGCCCAGTAGTGCAGGTAGAGCGCGACGGCGGTGGTGTCCACGATCGACGTCATCGCCCAGTTGAGGAAGTACATCCACCCGGCGGCGTACGCGAACTTCTCACCGAAGAACTCGCGCGCGTAGGAGATGAACGACCCGGACGAGGGACGGTGCAGCACGAGCTCGCCGAGAGCCCGCAGGATGAAGAACGCGAAGACGCCCGCGATGAGGTAGACGACCGCCAGGGCCGGTCCCGCCGTGTGCAGTCGGCCACCCGCGCCGAGGAAGAGCCCGGTGCCGATCGCACCGCCGATGGCGATCATCTGCAGTTGCCGGGGCTTCAGACCGTGCTGGTAGCCCTCCTGCTCGTGCGAGAAGTCGTTCGCGGGCGCGCGGTCCACGCCGGTGTCGTTCTGCGCTGTCATGCGCGACACGCTACAGGTGCCCCGAACCGGGGTGGCACACAACCATGCGAGTCTCCTGGAATACAACGGACCGCTCACGATCCCGATCGTTGTCAGGGCGCGCGACACGCCGTGAACGGGGTACGCCGGTGCCGGGATTCCGGCGGACCCGGATTCGCGTCGGGGGACAACCGCCGATAGCCTTGAACGTCCCTTCAGGGACACCGACGATCAGGACGCGTCCACCGCAGCAGCACAGCGGGGGCCGTACGGTCGGCCGGACCGGGGCCGTCCCGAGTACGTCCCCCGCGTGCGTGATCGCTCGCCCTGCGCCGTTGCGCGGGCTCGATGCGATGCCGCCGAACACGGTGCCGGGCGACCCGTCCGCAACCACCGGTACCGCCGTGCGCCCACCGCGCCGCGGTCCCGCGAGGAGCACCGTTGACCATCGCACCACCCCAGGACCGGCGTGCCACCACGCCGGACGAACCCACCGGCGTGCCGGCTGTCCGCGTGCACGGCGCCTACAAGGTGTTCGGCCGCCGTCCAGGCGAGGCGGTCCGCCGGCTCGCAGCCGGCGCCACCCGTGACGAGGTCCGCGACCTCGGCTCCGCGGCCGTGATCGACGCGTCCTTCGACGTGCGTCCCGGCGAGATCTTCGTCGTCATGGGTCTGTCCGGCTCGGGCAAGTCGACGCTCATCCGCATGCTGAACGGCCTGCTCGAACCGACGGCGGGGAACGTCGAGATCGGCGGTCGCACCGTCACGGGGGCCACCCCGCGCCAGGTCCGCGACATCCGTCGGTCGAGCGTGTCGATGGTCTTCCAGCACTTCGCGCTGCTGCCGCACCGCACCGTGCTCGAGAACGTCGCGTTCGGCCTCGAGGTGAACGGCGTCGACAGGGCCACCCGGCTCGCCAAGGCCCGCGAGGTGATCGGCCTCGTCGGACTCGACGTCTGGGCGGACGCGAAGCCCGACGAGCTCTCCGGCGGCATGCAGCAGCGTGTCGGCATCGCCCGCGCCCTCGCCGCCGAGACCGACGTCCTGCTCATGGACGAGGCGTTCAGCGCACTCGACCCGCTGATCCGCCGCGAGATGCAGGAGCAGCTCGTCGACCTGCAGCAGCGACTCGGCAAGACGATCGTCTTCATCACCCACGACCTCAACGAGGCGATGTTCCTCGGCGACCGCATCGCCGTGATGCGCGACGGACGGATCGTGCAGATCGGATCGCCGGAGGAGATCCTCACCGACCCGGCGAACGACTACGTCGCCCAGTTCGTGCAGGACGTCGACCGCGCCCGGGTGCTCACCGCGTCGAGCGTCATGGAGCCCGCGCGCGCCGCGGTCCCGCTGACGGTCGGCCCCCGTGGCGCCCTCCGCACGATGCGCGACCTGCAGACGGCGGCGGTCTTCGTCACGGGACGCGGCCGGAAGCTCGAGGGCTGGGTCCGCGACCGGCACGTCATGCGCCAGGTCAAGGCCGGCGACACCGACCTCGACGCCATCGTGAACACCGAGTTCGCGCGCGTCGCGCCGGACACCGCGCTCACCGACCTGTTCGAACTCGCCGTCGAGTCACCGCTGCCGATCGCGGTCGTCGACGACGAGGGGCGCCTGCTCGGGGTCGTCCCGCGTGTGACGCTGCTCGCCGCCCTCGGCAACGTGCCGACCGCGACGATGCCCATCCCGGTGCTCGAACCGGTCACCCGGATCAGCGACTCCGACATGGACTCGACCCTCGCCGACGCCGGCGAGACGCCGCCCGGCGAGACGCCGCCCGGCGAGATGCCGCCCGCTGCCGCGACGCCGCCCGCCGCCACGACGCCCACCACCGAAGGAGACCACGCATGATCACCCCCGGTACCAACTCCTTCGGCGACTTCCACCTGCCCCTCGGCACCTGGGTGGCCGCGATCGTCGACTGGATCACCACCTACCTCTCCGGCTTCTTCGACGTCGTCCGCTACGTCTTCACCTGGATGGACGCGTGGATGGAGTACTTCCTCGCCACGCCGCCGTTCTGGGTCGTCGTCGCGGTCCTCGTCGTCCTCGCGTTCGTCGCCAAGGGCTGGAAGCTCGCGCTCGGCGCCGCCGTCGGCCTGCTCTTCATCGTCAGCGTCGGCCAGTGGACGAACGCGATGGACACCCTCGCGCTCGTGATCGTCGCCGCGGGCCTCGCGGTGGTGTTCAGCATCCCGCTCGGCATCTGGGCAGCCCGCTCCGACGCCGCGAGCCGGGTCATCCGGCCGGTGCTGGACTTCATGCAGACGACGCCCGCGTTCGTCTACCTCATCCCGGCGCTGCTGCTCTTCCGCGTCGGTGTCGTCCCCGGCATCGTCGCGACGATCGTGTTCGCGATGGCCCCCGGCGTCCGGCTCACCGAGCTCGGCATCCGTGGGGTCCCGAGCGAGGTCGTCGAGGCCGGCGCCGCGTTCGGCTCGAGCCCGTGGCGCATCCTCCGGCAGATCCAGCTGCCGCTCGCGAAGGCCAGCATCATGGCGGGGATCAACCAGGTCATCATGCTGTCGCTCTCGATGGTCGTCATCGCCGGCATGGTCGGCGCCGGCGGTCTGGGGGAGCAGATCGTCGCCTCGCTGAACCGCATCGACGTCGGTCTCGGAGCCGAGGCCGGCCTGTCGGTCGTGGTCCTGGCGATCCTGCTGGACCGTCTGACCGCAGCGCTCGGCGGCGACTCGGGCCGCGCCTCCAGGCTCTTCGGACGCCGGAAGCGCGCGACCGCGACCCCGAACGCGGCGACCGCGAACGCGGCGAGCGCGAGCGCGACCCCGTCCGCGGCGACCGCCCAGACCGCCGCCACCACCGAAGCGGTCACCGACCGCCCGACCGTCGACGCGTGAGGAAGGACCACACCATGAAGCGCACCAGCACCCCGCGCAACCGCACCCCGCGCACCCGCCGCGTCCTCGCCGCGGCCGCCCTCGCCGCCACCACCGCCCTCGGCCTGTCCGCCTGCATGCCGCCCGGCTACTACGGGGCATCGGGCACGGTCGACAACGGCGACCAGAAGTCGATGCACGTCGTCGTCTTCAACGGCTGGGACGAGGACACCGCCGCCAGCTACCTCTGGAAGCACGTCCTCGAGCAGCAGGGCTACGACGTCCAGCTCACCAACTCCGACGTCGCGCCGGCCTACACGGGCCTCGCGTCCGGCGACTACGACGTCGTGTTCGACACCTGGCTGCCGAACACGCACAAGGAGTACATGGACACGTACGGCAAGGACCTGACGGACCTCGGCGCGTGGAACGAGCAGGCGTCCCTCGAGCTCGCCGTGCCGGAGTACTCCGACATCGACTCGATCGACGAGCTCAAGGCGAAGGCGTCGGACTTCGGCAACAGGATCGTCGGCATCGAGCCCGCAGCCGGCGAGACGAAGGTGGTGCAGGACCAGGTGATCCCGCAGTACGGCCTCGACGGCATGGACTTCGTCACGAGCTCGACGCCGGCGATGCTCGCCGACCTCAAGGCCGCCATCGCGAAGCAGCAGGACGTCGTCGTGACGCTGTGGCGTCCGCACTGGGCGTACGACGCCTTCCCGATCAAGGATCTCGAGGACCCGAAGGGCGCTCTCGGCAAGAACGAGGAGATCCACACGATCGCCAAGAAGGACTTCGGCGACGACTTCCCGCAGGCGTCGAAGTGGATGGAGGACTTCGAGATGGACTCCGACACGCTCTACTCCCTCGAGAACGCGCTCGTGAACAGCGGCGCGAAGACGAGCGAGTACCCCGCGATCACCGCGAAGTGGGCGTCCGAGCACCAGGACTACGTGGACTCGCTCACGTCGACGGAGTAGCAGCAGCCCCGGCCAGGAGGCGCGGTGCCGGTCCGGCACCGCGCCTCCCGTCGTGGGGGCGGTCGCGTTCCTGGGCGAGGCCCGCCGCGGGTTGCTTCGATGGAGGGATGGACATCCTCCTCCGGCTCCTCGTCGCGGTCGGGTTCGCGCTGCTCATCACCGCCGTCGCGGCACTCGTCACCCACCTCGTCTTCCGATCACTCGCCAGACGGGAACGCTGGGCGTCCGTCCTCTCCCGCCGCGTGAAGCACCCCTTCCGGACGGTGCTGCTCATCGCCATGACCTGGACCGCGTTCGCGACGAGCATCCCGGACACCAGCGCGTACCCGTGGCGCGACGAGGTCTCGCACGTGTTCCTCATCGCCGTCATCGGCACCGGCTGCTGGTTGGCGTGCGAGGTCGCGATCTTCCTCGAGAGCCTCGGGCTGCACCGCTACCGCACCGACGTCCCCGACAACCGCGTCGCCCGACGCGTGAAGACCCAGGTGCTGGTGCTCCGACGGCTGACGGTCGCCGTGCTCGTCATCATCGCGGTCGGGGCCATCCTGCTCACCTTCCCCGGGGTCGAGGCCGCGGGTGCGAGTGTCCTGGCCTCCGCCGGACTCATCTCGGTCATCGCCGGACTCGCGGCGCAGTCGACGCTCGGCAACGTGTTCGCCGGCATGCAGCTCGCGTTCTCCGGGTCGATCCGGGTCGACGACGTCGTGGTGGTCGAGCAGCAGTGGGGGCGGATCGAGGAGATCACGCTGACCTACGTCGTCGTGCACCTCTGGGACGACCGACGCTTCGTGCTCCCGTCGACCTACTTCACGAGCACCCCGTTCGAGAACTGGACGCGGACGAACAGCGAACTGCTCGGCGCCGTCGAGTTCGACCTCGACTGGCGGGTCCGCCCGGGTGACATGCGCGCCGAGCTCGAGCGGATCCTCGAGCGCACCGAGCTGTGGGACCGCCGGGTGCAGGTGCTCCAGGTCACCGACGCCGTCCAGGGGTTCGTGCACGTCCGGGTGCTCGTCACCGCACACGACGCACCGGCGCTCTTCGACCTGCGCTGCTACGTCCGCGAGGAACTCGTCGCCTGGATCCAGCGCACCCACCCCGACGCCCAGCCGGTGCAGCGCGTGCTCATGGTCGAGGACGTCGCCCAGCCCCGGGGACGGAGCGCGTCGACCGCGGCGTCCTCCGCGCTCTTCGGTGGGGACCACGACGACCGCGCGGCGATGTTCACCGGGCCGATCAGCACGTCCGACGTCCGTCCCTCCGACGG
>NZ_BACZ01000004.1:2553-4445 GCF_000333375.1 Curtobacterium sp. B18 | reverse complement strand
CGGCTTACGCCGCGGCCACCGTCGCGATGGTCGGGCTCTTCATGTTCTCGGCACTGCTGCTGCCAGCGCATCTCGCGCTCGCGTGGCGCGGGTCGGACCGTCGCACGATCTTCGCCCGGGGGTTCTCCGCGCCGGCCGCGGTGATGTAGCTCCGGAGCGTGGACAGCAGCATGTCCTCACGACGCTCCATCTGGGACACCGCTCCCTGGCTGATCCCCAGCTCGTGGGCGATCTCGACCTGGGTCCGTTTGCCGGCTTCCCGCACCATCGCGAGGCTCATGGCGTGGATCCGGTCGAGCTCGTCCGCCTCCGTCTCGAGCGCCGCCACGGCGTCGGCCATGCCAGGCCGCTCGAGCATCCGCTCGAGGCGGTCGTTGCCGTGCACGAAGTCCTTCTCGCCCATCATGCTTCCTTCGTCTCGTCGACCCACCGGTCGATCAGTCGGTCGGCACGGACGCCGACCGTTTCGGAGAACACGTCACCCATCGCGGCCTTGTCGCCGGAGAACAGCGCGACGACGACACGGTCCGTACCCGGCGGGAACCAGCAGATCAACCGGAGCGCGATCCCCTGGACGTACGGGTGCGACACCCGCCAGACGACGTGTTCCCTCGACTGTCGGACTCGCTTGATCACAGCGGTGTCCTCCGTCGGCGCTGCATCCAGGTCCCGCAGCCGCTTGAGCATGAACGTGAGCAACTCGAGCCGCCGCCGACCCCGTTCGGTGGTGTCGGCGTCGAGCCGGTCGAGCTGCGCGTTGAACTCTCGAGGCCAGTCGATCTGCATGCATCGCACATCAGCCACGACTGATATTAGCCGCAACTGATCACACGCGCAAGCACAACCTCAGATCGCGAGGGGGCACGCGAGGTCGACCCGGTCGTGCTCCACGAGCCACCGGAACGCGTCGAGCACCGTCGCCTCGGCTGTGTACGCCGGTTCGTAGCCGAGCAGCCGCCGGGCCTTCTCGGTGCTGAACACCTGGCTGCGCGACAGGTGCTCCCAGCTGGCGCCCGCGTGCTCCGGGTCCGTGGTCTCGCGGAACCGGTCCCACGAGACGGACTCGAGCCGAGCCTCCTGGCCGAACCACGAGGCGACGAGGTGTGCGTACCCACGGGCGGTCAGCGCCGTCGACGCCGTGACGAAGAAGTCCTCACCGGCCGCCTCGTCGCGGTGCTCGACGGCCAGCTGGAAGGCCTGGGCGACGTCGTCGGCGTGCACGTGCGCCATCGCCTCGGCACCGAGGCTTGGGACCTCGACGGGCTCGCCGGCGGACAGCTTCGTCCACACCGTCGGGTCGAGGTTGCCGAGCGGTCCGATCGGCATCCACCCCGGCCCGCTGATGTGGCCGGGGTGCAACGAGGTCGTCAGCAAACCCCCGTCGGCAGTTTCACGCCCGAGCATCCGGGCGATCGCGTCCTTCTGCACGCCGTAGTCGCCGAAGGGCTCGGTCGCGTTCTCCTCGGTGATCGGCAGGACGTGCGACACACCGGCGCGCCAGATCGACCCGCAGTGCACGAGGTGGGTGCCGGTCCCGCGGAGGGCCGAGACGAGGGCTTCGGCGGATGACATCGTGAAGCAGACGAGGTCGACGACCGCGTCGGCACGGAGCCCGGCGATCCGTTGGCCGAAGGTTCCGTCGCGGTCCTCCTGCTCGCGGTCGGCGGTGACCTGCTCGACCTGCTGCCACTCGGGGGAGTCGGCGTAGGGCGTGCTCGTCCCGCGGGTGACGGTCACGACCTCGTGACCGGAACGGACGAGACGGGGGACGAGGAAGGTGCCGATGTGGCCGGTGGCCCCGATGACGACGATGCGCATGCCCGTCACGGTAGGCGCACGCGGCCGGGCGTGGCAGGCCCGGACGGAACCCCTGTGACGGACGGGAGGGACGG
>NZ_BACZ01000004.1:0-2514 GCF_000333375.1 Curtobacterium sp. B18 | reverse complement strand
GGNNNGNNNGNNGGNGGNGGTCGNGTTGGNGGAGNNGGGGGTGGTTGNGGGGTGTTGGGTGTGTCTGTATTTGGGGTGTGGGTGGTGCGTGGTGGTGTCGAGCTGCTTGCGGGCGCCCCTGCCGACGAAGCTGCCGACGATCGCGCCGACGCCACCGAGGATCGCGCCCTCGATGCGCAGGTCGCGACGACCGGTCGTGCCGAGCGCGGCACCGACGAGCGCGCCGGACGCCACGCGCCCGACGAGGCCGGCGGGGGGAGATGCGGTTCGGGGCCCTGCGGCAGCTTGTCCCCGATCAGCTCGCCGATGGCCGAGGCGACCAGGACGCCGCGGCCGAGGGGCGTGCTGAAGACCTTCCAGTCCTGCCACGACCCCTTCAGCGAGGACCGGTCGTGGTTCAGGGCCATGACGGCCAGCGGGGTGGCGCTGCGGCCGCCGGAGAGGATGCCCAGTGCCAGGGTGCGGACCAGGGTGTGCTGCTCGTGCTTCGTGCTCATCGGTGCTCCTGTCGTGTCGGTCCGGACGCTACTCCCGAGCACTGAGCCGCCGCGAGTAGCGTCCGCGGCATGAGCAACGTCATCCTCTTCGGCGGCCACGGCAAGGTCGCCCTCCTCGCCACCCGCATCCTCACCGATCGCGGTCACACCGTCACCTCGGTCATCCGCGACCCCGACCAGGCCGACGAGATCCGGGCCCACGGCGGGCACCCGCACGTCGCCGACATCCAGCAGCAGACCCTCACCGACTTCGCCGAGCTCATCCACGGACACGACGCCGTGGTCTGGTCGGCCGGGGCCGGCGGCGGCTCGGCGGACCGCACGTGGGCGATCGACCGCGACGCGGCGATCCTGTCCGTGCAGGGTGCCGCGAAGGCCGGCGTGGACCGGTACGTCATGGTCTCCTGGTCCGGTTCGCTCCTCGACCACGGGGTCCCGCAGGACAACGACTTCTTCGCGTACGCCCAGTCGAAGATGATCGCGGACGCGGTGCTCCGCGACTCCGGACTCCGCTGGACGGTCGTCGCACCGAGCACCCTCACCGACGACGAGCCCACCGGCTCCGTCGACTGGGACGGCTCGTCGACCGAGGTGCCCCGCGGTGACGTGGCGCACGTGGTGGCCGACGCGGTCGAGGGTGACGGCACGGTCGGGAAGACGATCCGCTTCAACACCGGGTCGACGCCGATCGCCGACTTCCTCCGCACGGCGGGCTGAGCGGTGGCGCGGAACCCCGAACCGTTCCGGGGCCGCCTGGCCCTGGTGACCGGCGCGAGCGGCGGCATCGGCGAGTCACTGGCCGAGGGCCTCGCCGCGGCTGGCTCGGACCTCGTCCTGGTCGCCCGGTCCGCCGACAAGCTCGACGCCGTCGCCTCGGGGATCCGCGCCCGCCACGGTGTCCGGGTGCGGGTGCTCCCCGCCGACCTGGCGACGACCGCCGGGGTCGACGAGGTCCTCTCCGCACTGGACGGCACGCGGGTCGACGTCCTGATCGCGAACGCCGGTGTCGGGTGGCACGGCACCTTCGCGGAGCAGCCCGACGACGGCATCGTCCAGCAGATCGCGCTGAACGAGACGGCGCTGGTGCGGCTCACGCGGGCCTTCCTGCCCGGGATGCTCGCCCGCGGTGTCGGCGGCGTCATGACCGTCGCGTCGACCGCGGCGTTCCAGCCCACCCCGCACATGGCGCTGTACGGCGCGACGAAGGCGTTCGTCCTCTCGTTCACCGAGGCGCTCTGGTGGGAGACCCGCGGCCGGGGCGTCCGGGTGCTCGCCCTCTGTCCCGGACCGACCGCGACGGGCTTCTTCGACGCCGCCGGTGGAGGCTCGTTCCTCGAGGGCGGCCGACAGACGGCGGACGAGGTCGCACGCGTCGGTCTGCAGGCGTTCTCCCGCGCCGGCGGCCCGACCGTGGTGTCCGGACTCCGCAACGCGGTGCTGGCGAGCGCGCACCGGTTCGTCCCCCGGGGGCTCATGACACGGATGTCCGCGATGGTGATGGAGTGACGGGCCGGACGGGACGCCGTCCGGTCAGCGCCCGAGCGGACCTCGTCGTCCCGCGGCCGGCGGCGTCGGGCGGCTGAACCGGCTGTCCACCTGCGGACGCTTCCAGCCCCCGCGGACGAACGTGGACGTGCGGCCGGAACGACCGGGCCGCGGAAGGAACGACCATGGCAGCACTCGACGGCAAGAAGATCCTCGTCATCGCGACGAACTCCGGTGTGGAGCAGGACGAGATCGTCGTCCCCATCGACCAGCTCCGCGAGCGCGGCGCGACCGTGACGGTGGCGGCGCAGGAGACCGGCCCGATCACGACCCTCATCGGCGACGAGGACCCGGGCAAGTCGGTCGAACCGGACACCACCATCGCCGGTGTCAACGCGGGCTCCTTCGACGCGCTCGTCGTCCCCGGTGGCACCATCAACGCGGACACCCTCCGCACCGAACAGCAGGCGGTGTCCCTCGTGCAGGCGTTCGCGGGAGGCCGGCAAGCCCGTCGCCGCGATCTGCCCGGCCC
>NZ_BACZ01000005.1 GCF_000333375.1 Curtobacterium sp. B18 | reverse complement strand
CCTCGTACTGTTCGAGCCCCGCCGCGCCCGTCAGTGACTCGTGGTCGAGCAGGGCGAGCAGGTCGTCTGCCCCGAGACCGCCCTGGTCGGTGTCCAGCCAGGCGTCGTAGCCGTCCGGGGTGAGGAATGCCGGCATCCGGTCGTGCACCTCGCCCGGGGCGACGTGGGCGTCCCGCGTGATGATCGCCAGCGACAGCCGCCACTTGTCCGGGTCGCCGTCGGGCTTCGTCGGGTCGGGCCACGCGCTCACGACCCCGGCCATCGCGAGGGCACCGCCGGGTTCGTGCACGAAGTGCGGTTCCTTGCCGTCGTCGCGCACGACCCACTCGTAGTAGCCCTGCGCGGGGACGATGCACCGGTTCGTCGCGAACGCCCGCTTGAACATGCCGCTCGTCGCGACCGTCTCGATGCGGGCGTTGATCGGCTTCGGGCGCTGCTTCTGGAAGTCCTTCGCCCAGCTCGGCACGAACCCCCAGCTGATCTGCGGGAGCTCGCGTTGCCCGTGCCGCTGCCGGACCGCGAAGACCGGGTCGGTCGGCGCGACGTTCCAGCTCGGCACCAACCCGGTGCCGACCACGCCGGTGTCCTCGTCGACGTGCTCGGTCCGATCGGCGAGCGCACCGATGAGTTCCGGCAGCAGATCGGCCGTGGTGTCGGAGACGACGAACCTTCCACACATGCGCCCAGTGTGCCCGGTACCACTGTCGGACGCCCGTGGGCGTTCGTCAGTCGTGCAGCGGAGGAGCCGAGCCAGCCCTGTGCGGGGCGTGCACCGCTCCCGCCGCCGATCGACGTGCGCGTTCGCTCCGGCCGAGCTCGACGACACGCTCGACCAGGACCACGCCGTACAGCCCCGCCCACGCGATCGCGTACCCGGGGAAGCCGGTGACCGCGACCATCGCCGTGACGAAGCACAGGAGCGCCCCGACCGCGGTCGCCCAGCGGGCCAGTTGTCGCGTGAGCCCGCGTGCCAGCAGCTCGACGTCGTTGCGGACCGCCTCGGCGTGCTCGGGGAGGACCTCGAGCGGCCGCCGCCGCAGGTACGGCCCGACGGTCTTCCGGACCCACATCTGCGCATCGGGACGGATCTGGCGTCCGTTGATCGTCGCCGCCGGCCCTGGTTCGCTCGCGGTCGGACAGCACGCGGCGGCCGCGAGGCCCGCGGCGACGGCGAGCAGCACGATCGCAACGGTCGAGCCGACGACGCCGCTGCCGGCCCAACCGGTCGCCGTCTGACGCCACACGCCCACCGCACCGACCAGCAGGGCGACACCGAGCGCGATCCACCGAGCACGGCGGACCTTGCAGGCATCGCGCACCGTCGGCAGTCGCTCGCGGAACACCCGCCACCCCAGTCGGAACACGGGTTCTGTCTACCCGTCCTCGCCCGGCAGGGCCAGCTTGCTCCCACCCGGAGCCCCGGGCCGGCCTCGCTTCGGGGCGCTGGCGGCGGGTCTGGCACCACCGATGAACATGGTCACCGCGACGGCGATCCACGTGGCTCGACGGACCCGCCTGGGATCGACCACCGCGTCGAGGCGGTCTCGCAGGACCTGCCACCCGAGTCTGAACACGAGGTTCCGTCTACTCCACGAAGCTGACAGCGGCAGGGCCCGGACACGCCCGACGCGCTGGCACCCGCGGGCAGCGACCGCCCGCTGTTCCGCGCCGCTCCAGGGATCGTCCAGGAACGCACGGTGCGCTCGTGTCATGAGTCTCGACATCGTCTACACCGCCGCCGCCCACGCCACCAGAGGCGGCCGGGACGGCCACGTGCGGAGCGAGGACGACACCTCGGGGAAGGGGCCCTGGGTGAGCGTGACGACCGTGCCGTCGCCGTCCTCGGCGAACTCGAGCGTGAGGGACAGCGGCGTCCCGTCCTCGATGCCGGGGATGCCCTCGGCGGTCGACGTCCCGACGATGATCCGGTTCTCCTCGACCTCCTGGAGCGTCGACTGCACGGGCGAGGCCCACCCGGGGTCGTCGTTGCTCACCATGGTGAGGTTCCAGGCCCCACCGACGCGGGCGTCGACCTCGACGGTGGCGACGGGGACGTGGAAGCCGAGCGGCCCGAACCAGAGCGCGAGCTGTGCGGGGTCGACGAACGCGCGGTAGACGTCCTGGACGGGGTACGCGAACCGGTGGGTGGCGTGNGCGGAGAACTGCTCGGTCATGACTGCTCCTGCTGGTCGTCGGACGGGACGGTGGGTGCTGTGGACGCGCCGCCCACGGTGGCGGGCGGACGCTGGGAGGCGAGCAGCGCCTCCAGGCTGTCGAACCGGCGGGTCCAGACCGGCTGCAGCCCGCTCAGCCACCCG
>NZ_BACZ01000006.1 GCF_000333375.1 Curtobacterium sp. B18 | reverse complement strand
CCGCAGTTGCCCGGGTGCTCGACGGCCTCGCTCCGGCCGACCTCGCCGGGGTGTCCTCGCCCGCGGCGCTCGTCGAACTCGTCGCCCGACTCCGGGGGACCGTGGCGCCGCCCGCGGACCCGGCCGACGACGACGTCGACGATCCGTACCGACGCTCGACGGCGACGCACGAGCGCGTGGCCGACGAGATCGCCGGGGCGCTGACGGTGATCGCGGACGCGCTGCGCGCCGTGCGCTGACGCGCGGGCTCCCGCCGCGGCCCGGGTGCGTGCTCGACTTCACGCGCTGGGCGACACCTCACGCGGTCGCGCGCCCGTGAGCTGTCGCTGGGCGCGAAACATCGAACGCCCGTTCGCGCACCCGCGCCCGCACCCGCGGCAGAGCCCGCGGCCCTACCGCCCCCGGCGCCCGCGGCCCCGCCGGCGGAATGGCCGGAGAACGAGTCCCCCGATCGGTCCCCTGTACCCCGGATGTGCGACGCATCCCCCCGGAAACCCGGGCTTCTCCGAAGGGGTGCATTGGCGGAACCCGTGAATCGACGGGCATCGCTGGCGGGTGGAGGGGTCGTTCTCGTAGCGTTCTCGTGTCAGGAGATGTACCCCGGATCGCGAAGGAGAGCGACATGAGCACCACCGTCAGCACCGACACCCGAGCCGAGGTCACGCTCGACACCGAGACGGTCGACACGATCGCGATCCTCGAGGCCCAGGCAGAGACGCACGCCCGCCCGGCCCGCGCCAAGCTCACCTGGACGCAGGAGGACGACGGCGAGTGGGTCGCCAACTACGGCGGGTACTTCGGCGGCTCGGTGGACAAGCGCGACGACCGTTACGTCGCCTCGGACACCTTCGGACTCGTCGTGGGCGACTTCGCATCGCTCGAGCAGGCCCAGGCGAAGCTCGCGGACCAGCTGCACGTGATGCTGCCGTCCGTGATCCGCCCGGTCGACTAGCGCGACGCTCGGGACCGCGGGCACGACCAGCACCGGTCTCCGGACCACCCGCACCACCAGTTCCAGACAGCACCACCAGCACCTGCACCACGGCACGCCGCACCACAGCAGCACGCACCACGAAGGAGCACGACCATGAGCACGCCCGTCGACCACCACCAGCACCTCGAGGTGACCGTCGACACCGCCACGATGGTCGCGATTACGGGCATGGACGACCACGCCGAGATCGTGGTCGACACCGCGGTCGACCAGCCCGTCCACCCGCGGATCCTCTGGACTCGCCCGGACACCGGCCTCTGGGCGGCCAACTACGGCGGCTACTACGGCGGAACGGTCGACCGGCAGGGTGCCCACTACTTCGTGTCCGACACCTTCGGACAGTACGTCGGCGACTTCCGGTCGCTCGAGGAAGCGCAGCAGCGGCTCGCCGAGCGGCTCCACGTCCTCCTGCCGGACGTGCGGCACGACAGCATCTGACGACCCTGACAGGAGGCGGTGGAGNTGNTCGGCGAGCTGTTGTCGGGCTTC
>NZ_BACZ01000007.1 GCF_000333375.1 Curtobacterium sp. B18 | reverse complement strand
TCCCGTCCGTCAGCAGGTCGCGTGAGCGCGCCGCGCTACGCGCGCACGTGCGGGTGGGCGCTGAGCTCCTCGGCGACGAGGAAGGCCAGCTCGAGCGACTGCATGTGGTTCAGCCGCGGGTCGCACAGGGACTCGTAGCGGGTCGCGAGGGTCGCCTCGTCGATCTGCTCCGAGCCGCCGAGGCACTCCGTGACGTCGTCACCCGTGAGCTCGACGTGCATGCCGCCCGGGTACGTGCCGACCTCACGGTGGGCCTCGAAGAAGCCGAGGACCTCGTCCACGACGTCGTCGAAGCGGCGCGTCTTGTACCCGGTCGGCGTCGTCAGGCCGTTGCCGTGCATCGGGTCGGTCACCCACAGCGGGTTGGCGTCCATGCCCTTGATCGCCTCGAGCAGCTTCGGCAGCTCGTCGCGGATCTTGCCGGCGCCCATGCGCGTGATGAACGTGAGACGACCGGGCTCGCGGTTCGGGTCGAGCTTGTCGACGAGCGCCTTCATGTCGTCGACGCTCGTCGTCGGGCCGAGCTTCACGCCGATCGGGTTCCGCACGCGGGACAGGAAGTCCACGTGGGCGCCGTCGAGGTCACGGGTGCGCTCACCGATCCAGATGAAGTGCCCCGACGTGTCGTAGGCGAGCCCGGACCGCGAGTCGATGCGGGTCATCGGGCGCTCGTAGTCCATGAGCAGGCCCTCGTGCGAGGCGTAGAACTCGACGTGCTTCAGCTCGTCGAAGTCCGCACCGCAGGCGCCCATGAAGCGGATCGCGCGGTCGATCTCCTTGGCGAGGTGCTCGTACCGGGCGTTCGCCGGGTTCGACGCGAAGCCCTTGTTCCACGAGTGCACCTGGCGCAGGTCGGCGAAGCCACCCTGCGTGAAGGCACGGACGAGGTTCAGCGTCGACGCGGCCGTGTGGTAGCCCTGCACGAGGCGTCGCGGGTCGGCCTGGCGGCTCTCCGGGGTGAAGTCGTAGCCGTTCACGATGTCGCCGCGGTAGGCGGGCAGCGTGACGTCGCCGCGGGTCTCGAAGTCGCTCGAACGCGGCTTGGCGAACTGCCCCGCCATGCGCCCCATCTTGATGACCGGCATCGACGCGCCGTAGGTCAGCACGACGGCCATCTGCAGGATCGTCTTGACGCGGTCGCGGATCGAGTCGGCGGTGGCCCCGGCGAAGGTCTCGGCGCAGTCGCCGCCCTGCAGCAGGAACGCCTTGCCCTGGGCGGCCGACGCGAGCCGCTCACGGAGCTTGTCGACCTCACC
>NZ_BACZ01000008.1 GCF_000333375.1 Curtobacterium sp. B18 | reverse complement strand
GGAGAAGACCGCGCAGAGCCTGCTGGCATCGCTCTGACCCCGGCCGCCCGGTCCCCGGGCGTGCTCGCAGGCCTGGCCGCCCGACAGAACCGAGTCATCCGCAAGATCGAGATTCGGTCACGACCGGTGCGTCAGTGCGGGTCCGTGCAGTCCCGATTCGTAGAATGCCGCCGATGACCACCAACGCCGCCACGGACCCGATGATCGGTCGCATGATCGATCACCGGTACCGCGTACGCTCCCGCATCGCGCGCGGGGGCATGGCGACCGTGTACCTGGCGACCGACGTGCGGCTCGAGCGACGCGTCGCGATCAAGATCATGCACGGCCACCTGGCGGACGACCAGGCCTTCCGGGAGCGCTTCATCCAGGAGGCCCGCTCCGCCGCCCGGCTCTCCCACCCGAACCTCGTCGGCGTGTACGACCAGGGCGCCGAGGACGACACGGCGTACATCGTCATGGAGTACATCCCGGGCATCACGCTCCGCGACCTCCTGCAGGAACACCACGCGCTCACGCCGGAGCAGGCGACCGACATCCTCCGGGCCGTCCTCGCCGGCCTCGCCTCGGCGCACCGTGCCGGCATCGTGCACCGCGACCTCAAGCCCGAGAACGTCCTGCTCGCCGACGACGGCCGCATCAAGCTCGGGGACTTCGGCCTCGCCCGCGCCACCACGGCGAACACCGCGACCGGTGCGGCCCTGCTCGGCACGATCGCGTACCTCTCCCCCGAGCTCGTCACGCGCGGCGCCGCCGACTCCCGCAGCGACATCTACGCGCTCGGCATCATGCTCTACGAGATGCTCACCGGCGAGCAGCCCTACAAGGGTGAGCAGCCGATGCAGATCGCCTACCAGCACGCGAACGACCAGGTCCCCGCACCGAGCGCCGCCGTGGCCGGGATCCCGCCGGAGCTCGACGACCTCGTCGCCTGGTCCACCGCCCGCAACCCGGACGACCGTCCGCGTGACGCCCGCGAGATGCTCGACCACATGGCGGGCGACCAGCAGCGCGCCACCGGGCAGTACCGGACCGCCGTGCTGCGTCCCGAGAACGCGACCGCGATCATCCCGGCCGGGTCCGCGACGCCCACCTCGGCGGACTCCGGCGACGCCACCACCATCCTCGAGCCGGCGCAGCGCTCGTCGGCCCAGCAGCCCGGCGGCCGTGGCGGTCGGAACGCACCGGGCCCCCGGCGCACCGGCTCGCAGCCCGGTGCGCTCTCCCCCGCCGCACAGCGCCTCGCCGACAAGTCGACCAGGCGCCGGAAGCGCGGCTGGATCGTCCTCGTCGTCGTCCTCGTGCTGATGGCGCTCGGCGGGTCGATCGGCTGGGCGTTCGGTCCCGGTCCGTGGGGCAACGTCCGCATCCCCGAGGTCGCGGGCAAGTCGGTCTCGCAGGCACGCCAGCTCCTCGAGGCGCAGGGCCTGCAGACGGCGTCGTCGACCGCGACCCGGTTCGACGCGGTCGTCGCGAAGGGGCAGGTCTCCACGACCAAGCCCGCGGCCCGGCGCGAGGTCCGCAAGGGCACCTCGGTCCAGATCGTGGTGTCGAACGGCCCGAAGATGATCGCCCTGCCGGCGATCGTCGGGCAGCCGCTCTCCACCGTCACCGCCGCGCTCGACGACGACTTCGAGCTGCAGGACGACCAGTACCAGTTCTCCGCCGACGCCCCGAAGGACACCGTCATCGCGGCGACCGGACTCGGGACCGACGGTGCCTCCGTCGACCTCTCGACCGTCAAGGCCTACGGCGAACGCGGCCCGGTGACGCTCACCGTCTCGCTCGGCGCGGTGCCGGACGTCGTCGGCAAGTCGGTCGACGACGCGTCGGCGACGCTCGACGCGGTCGGGCTCACGCTCGGCTCGCAGGACGCGCAGTACAGCGACACCGTCCCCACGGGGCAGATCATCTCGGCGAAGGCCGCGGACGACCCCGTGGTCGAGGGCTCCGCGATCGACGTCGTCGTGTCGAAGGGTCCGACGCCGATCACGCTGCCGGACGTGCACGGCAAGACGATCAACGACGCCACGGCGACGCTCGACGCGCTCGGGCTGAAGGTCTCGGTGCCGGACTGCACGAACATCCTGTGCGGCTTCTACGACTGGAAGGCCTCGCTCCCCGTCCAGTCCACGGACCCGGGCGCCGGCGCGACGGTGTACCGCGGCGACACGATCACGCTCGCCTACGAGCAGTAGGCGCGCGCCCCGCACTCCGCGACGCCGAGACTCGGCCAGGCGGACAGTTTCGCGCTTCCGGAGCCACGAAGGTGTCCGCGGAGCCGAGTCTCGGGGCGAGCGGCGCGGGGCGGGGCGGCGGCCGCACGCACGTGACGGACGGG
>NZ_BACZ01000009.1 GCF_000333375.1 Curtobacterium sp. B18 | reverse complement strand
CGAACGCTCTCGGCTATTTCGGCTATGCTTATTATCAGGCGAAGAAGGACAAGCTGAAGATCGTCGCGGTCGATAACGGTCACGGATGCATCAAGCCTGGCGCCGATACGGTCGCGAACAACACCTACCTCCCGCTCACGCGACCGCTGTTCCTGTACGTCAATGTGAAGGCGGCATCCCGGCCGTCCGTGAAGGCGTTCGCACGGCTGTTCCTCGCTCCGGAGAGTGCGCAGCGTGTCACGCAGGTCGGCTACGTCCCGCTTCCGCCGGAAGCGCTCGCGACGCAGATCGCGAGACTCGACAAGGGCGTCACCGGCTCCCAATTCGGCGGCCGCGGTTCCGTGATGGGGATCAAGCTCGACTGGTTCAACGGTCGGAAGGAAGACGATCTGTCAGCCTTTCTCAGGGAATGACGAAGGGGCGATCGGCGCGCGTTGGCTGACACGGGGCCGACCGATACACGTCTGCTAGGCACCCCCTCGGGCGGATTGGCCCGATGATGGGGCGATTACCGACATGAGGGGAAAGCCTTCCCCTGCCGCCGAGCCGCCGGGCGATCCCGACGTCTCGGCGGACCCCTTCTGCAGGGGGCCCAGGCCCCCCGCAACGCCCCCCATGAGGACGCCGCTCACGCGGCGGCGAGTCTGGGGCCTCTCCCGATGAAGCGGGGTTTGGCCGGCGCTCCCTGCTAGGCCCGCCACGGCGTCCGGCAAGCCTTGGCTTCGCCCGGCTGCTCCACTGCGTTTCGCCCCTTCGGGTGCCGACCGCCGCTCGAAGCGGGCCTCTTCGGTCGCCTCGCCGCCCACCCCCCGCTTTCCGGGGAGGCCTTGTTTTTGGGCAGGCGAGGAGGAAGCCATGCGTTCCAAGACCAGCCGTCGCGCGCGCGGAGAGGGGGCAACCGCCCAGCCCGAGCCGCGCACCAACATCTATGATGACGTCACCGCCAAGATCATCGCCGAACTGGAGGCAGGCCGCTTCCCGTGGGTGCAGCCATGGGGGAAGGCGGGCACCGCCACCACCGGGCTTCCCCGCAACGCGCTGACCGGCCGCACCTATTCGGGCGTCAACGTCTTGATCCTGTGGGGGGCCGTCATCGGCAACGCCTTCCCTTCGCAATCGTGGCTGACCTTTCGGCAGGCGCAGGAGGCGGGCGGCTGCGTCCGCAAGGGCGAGAAGGGAACGACCGTTGTCTATGCCGATCGCTTCATTCCCAAGGGTGAGAGCGAGCGCGCCAGCCGCGCCGACGAAGACCCCAAGGCCATCCCC
>NZ_BACZ01000010.1 GCF_000333375.1 Curtobacterium sp. B18 | reverse complement strand
TCCGTGCACCATCATGTCCGTCGTCACCACGAACCGGCCGTCCGGCGCCGCGACGACCGCGCAGTTCGTCCCCGGGACCGAGCAGCGGGGACCCGACCGGCAGTCGGCGCACGATGCGGTCGAGGACGACGAGTTCGCCGAGGTCCCCCACGGTCGGTCCGGCCCAGGCGTCGTACGTCGCGTCCACACGAGAACGGTAGCCTGGACGGCGATGGACACCGTGCGCCGCCCCCTCCGGAAGCTCGCGACCGCGGGCGTCGTGATCGCCGTCGCCGCCGGGCTGACCGGCTGCACGAACGCCGTCGCGATGTCCCCGGCCCCCTCCGCCGACGCCGCCGCGTGCGCCGCCGTGCAGGTCCGGCTGCCGGCGGCGGTCGACTCGAAGTTCGACCTGCGGAACACGAACGCCCAGTCGACCGCGGCGTGGGGCGATCCCGAGGTGGCGCTGTACCACTGCGGCGTGGCGGTGCCGACGGTGTCCGACCTGCCGTGCTTCTCGCTCGGCGACGTCGACTGGATCCGCGACGACCGCGGGAAGCAGATCGTCTACACGACCTTCGGTCGGTCCCCGGCGGTCCAGCTCGTCATCGACGCGACGAAGACCACGAACCAGGTCGTCCAGGACGTCACTGACGCGGTGTCGACCCTGCCGAAGGACGGGCACCGCTGCCTCGACCCGTCCGACGTCACCGGCTGAGCCGCGGGCACGTCACCGGCTGAACCGCGGGCGCGGCTCCGGCCGCACGCGGGTGCAGGCGCCTCAGCGGACCGCCGCGCGCCCCAGCTCGATGAGTTCGCGGACGAGCTCGCCGTAGGACACCCCGGACGCCGCCCAGCAGCGCGGGTACATGGACAGCGGCGTGAACCCCGGCATCGTGTTGACCTCGTTCACGACGAAGCCGTCGTCGGTGAGGAAGCAGTCGACCCGGGCGAGGCCGGCGCCGCCGATCGCCTCGAACGCACGGGCACCGATCGAGCGGATCTCGTCGGTCTCCGCCTCGGTCAGCGGGGCCGGGCAGCGCAGCGACTCGTCGCCGCCCAGGTACTTCGAGGCGAAGTCGTAGAAGCCGTCCTCGGCGACGACGATCTCGCCCGGCAGGCTCGTGCGCGGCACGCCGTCACGGCCCTCGAGCACCGCGACCTCGACCTCACGGCCGATCACGCGGGGCTCGACGATGAC
>NZ_BACZ01000011.1 GCF_000333375.1 Curtobacterium sp. B18 | reverse complement strand
GGCGCTCGGACGTCCACTGCGCCTCGACCTGCATCGACGCGGGGAAGTCCGAGCTGCCGATCGCCCGGACCTTGCCGCTGCGGACCAGGTCGGTCAGTGCGGACAGGGTCTCCTCGAGGTCGACCGTGTCGTCGGGTCGGTGCGCCTGGTGACGTCGCCGGGTAGATCGGGATCGGCTGGCGCGACCACCGGATGGCTTCTTCCGACTCGGGGTCGGCGGTCGCCCGGGGGTCGTCGCGGTCGAAGAGCTCGTAGTCGGGGTGGGCGAGCTGGCGGGCACCCCGGTAGTCGCCGACCTTGCCCGAGAAGATCCCGCGCGCGCCCGGCACGAGGTCCTTCGTGCGCCAGCCCTGGTTGAAGAACGTGAGCGTGAGGAGCCCCTTGCCGTCGCCGATCTTCGCTTCGAGGATCGAGCCGCGACGAGCACGCATGGTGCGTTCCCGGACGTCGACGACCTCGGCCACGATCGTCACCGACTCGCCGATCGCGAGCGAGTCGAGCGCCGTCAGCGCACCGCGTTCGGCGTAGCGCCGGGGCGCGTGCTCGAGGAACTCGCCGACGGTGCGGTACCCGAACGCCTTCTCGATCGCACCCGCGGTCCGGCCGCCGAGGACGTTCGCGAGCCGCGCGTCGAGCGGGGCGGGGCCGAGGTCCGGCACCGCGTCGTCGGTCGTCGTTCCGGTCGTCACCACACGTCAACGGTACCCGGCGGCACCGACGCGATCCGCGCCTCCCGGACCACCTGTGGAGAACTCATGGAGCGTCCGGCGGCCCGCTACGGTGGCAGCATGACCCGCATCATCGCCGGTGCCGCCGGCTCCACGACGCTCCGGGTGCCGAAGTCCGGCACCCGACCGACGAGCGACCGCGTGCGCGAGGCACTGTTCTCCTCGCTCGAGGCACGTGGGCTCGTCGACGACACGTCGGTGGCGGACCTGTACGCCGGCACGGGGGCCCTCGGGCTCGAGGCCGCGTCGCGCGGTGCGGTCGAGGTCGTGCTGGTCGACCGGGCGTCGGCGGCGGCCGAGGCCTGCCGGGCGAACGCCAAGGCCGTGCAGCGGCGGGTCCCGGGCGTGCGGATCGACGTGCAGCCGCAGCCCGTCCTCGGGTACCTGCGCGGGACCGTCCGGACCTTCGACCTCGTGTTCATCGACCCGCCGTACGACGTCACCGAGCACGAGCTCGCCGAGGTCCTCGAGACGCTCGTGCCCCGGCTGACGGCAGCCGCGGTCGTGGTCGTCGAGCGGAGCAAGCGCTCCCCCGAGCCGACGTGGCCCGCGGGGCTCGAGGCCTTCAGCAAGCGCAGCTACGGCGAGACCGTCGCGTGGGAGGCCGTGGTGGCCGCCGCCTGACGCAGGTGCGGCCTCGGGGGTTCGCTGGTGGCGCGCCCGCTGTGGTGCGACTTCGTCGTCGTCGTACGACGTCGGTGATGTCGCATGCCCGCGCTCGCAACAGTTGCACGCGCGCAACGACGACTTCGCCGTCGTCGTACGACATCGGTGATGTCGCACGCCCGCGCTCGCAACAGTTGCACGCGCGCAGCGACGACTTCGTCGTCGTCGTACGACGTCGGTGATGTCGCAAGCCCGCAGCCCCGGACACACACGCCGGACGACGCGCGTGCCACGCCGCTCAGCCGGGGCGC
>NZ_BACZ01000012.1 GCF_000333375.1 Curtobacterium sp. B18 | reverse complement strand
ACAAAACCACATCAACANACGCCTCCCGTCTCGTCAGGTGCCCCGGATCAGGGCGCCGCCGTCGCTACGCGCGACCGCGGATGCTTCGGAGGAGCCAGCCGATGACCGCCAGCAGGATGAGCACGATGCCCACCCAGAGCAGGAACTTCAGCGCACCGACGAAGATGCCGCTGAAGAGCAGGACGAGGCCGACGATGATCGCGATGATCAGCAGTGCGGGCATGAGGGTCTCCAATCCCTGGAACGAGACCGAGCGGATGCCCGGGCCGACAGGGACGCTACTCGCCCGGCAGCGTTCGCGTTCGCTGACGGGTGTCGCGCACCCGACGAGACGGTGCCCGTCAGCCGACGAGGTTCTGCACGAACACGTGCGGGGTGAACCCGGTGAGGTCGTTGATGCCCTCGCCCTGACCGATGAGCTTGATCGGGATGCCCGTCTTCTCCTGCACGCTGAGCACGAACCCGGCCTTCGCGGACCCGTCGAGCTTCGTGATGACGAGGCCGGTGACCCCGGCGCCCTCGATGAAGGCCTGCGCCTGGGCCAGTCCGTTCTGGCCGGTCGTCGCGTCGAGCACGAGCAGCACCTCGGCGATCTCGGTCTGCTTCTCGACGACGCGCTTGATCTTCGTCAGCTCGTCCATGAGGCCGGCCTTGGTGTGCAGCCGGCCGGCGGTGTCGATGACGACGATCTCGGTGCTGTCGCGGATCGCCTTCTCGACGGTCTGGTAGGCGACGGACGCCGGGTCCTGCCCGGGCTGGGACGGCCGGACGACGTCGACGCCGGCGCGTGCCGCCCAGGTCGCGACCTGCTCCACCGCGGCGGCTCGGAAGGTGTCGGCCGCACCGACGAGCACGGTGCGGTCGTAGGTCTTCAGGAACTTGGCGAACTTGCCGATCGTCGTGGTCTTGCCGACGCCGTTCACCCCGACGACCAGCACGACGGCGGGCCGGTTGCTGAGCTTCAGCGTCGTGTCGAGCTTCGACAGCCGTTCCTCGAGCACCTCGCGGAGCATGCGCTGCAGGTCCGCGGGGTCGGTCGTGCCGTACCGGTCGACGCGCGCGTGCAGGTCCTCGATGATCTCATCGGCGATGTCCGGACCGAAGTCCGCGCCGATGAGTGCCGTCTCGAGGTCCTCCCACGTGGTCTCGTCGATCGTCTTGCGCTGGAACAGCCCGCGCAGCCGGGAGGACAGTGACCAGGAACTCGCCATGTTCCCAGCTTAGAGCGCGGCGCACGTGCGCTGTGTTCGGTACGCTCGGGAACACGAAGGGGAGTATTCCTCCTCGGTGTCCCCGTCAGTACGGTCCGGAACGATCCGGACCCGGGGCGCCGGTCGTGGTCGACACATCGTGCGGACCGCGGCGGAAGAGACCTTCAGGCCTCGGCGTACCCACCAACCGGATGCGCCCCCGACCTGAAGGAAACCCGTGGACGTCCCACTCATCGTCTGGCTCCTCACCATCGCCGGCATCCTCGGCCTGCTGGTGTTCGACTTCTTCTCGCACGTGCGGACCCCGCACGTGCCGCACATCAAGGAATCCGCGTTCTGGTCGGCGTTCTACGTCGGGCTCGCGATCCTGTTCGGTGTCGGCATCCTCGTCTTCGGCGGCGGGCAGGCCGGTGGTGAGTACTTCGCCGGCTGGCTGACCGAGAAGGCGCTGTCGGTCGACAACCTGTTCGTCTTCCTCATCATCATGTCGAGCTTCGCCGTGCCGAAGGAGTACCAGCAGAAGGTGCTCCTGGTGGGCGTCGCGATCGCCCTCGTCGCCCGCGGTGTGTTCATCGCGCTCGGCGTGACGATCATCGAGAACTTCTCGTGGGTGTTCTACCTGTTCGGTGCACTGCTGTTCTGGCTCGCCTGGTCCCAGGCGCGGAGCGGCAACGACCACGGCAGCGAGGGCGACTCCCGTCTCATCCGGACGCTCCGCAAGGTCATCCCGACCACCGAGGACTACCACGGCGACAAGCTGACGGCCCGCGTCGACGGCAAGCGCCTCTTCACCCCGATGCTGCTCGTGATGGTCGCCATCGGCCTCACCGACGTGCTGTTCGCGCTCGACTCGATCCCCGCGATCTTCGGGCTGACGCAGGACGCCTTCATCGTGTTCACCGCGAACGCGTTCTCGCTGCTGGGTCTCCGACAGCTGTACTTCCTCATCGCGGGACTGCTCGAGCGTCTCATCTACCTCGGCCAGGGCCTCGCGGTCATCCTCGGCTTCATCGGCGTCAAGCTCGTCTTCCACGCCATGCACGTCAACGAGCTGCCGTTCATCAACGGCGGCGAGCACATCGAGTGGGCCCCCGAGATCCCGATCTGGTTCTCGCTGGGCTTCATCATGCTGACCATCGCGGTCGCCACGGTGGCCTCGCTCGTGGTGTCGAAGCGCCGCCAGGAGCGCGGGCTCACCCCGACGGGCGAGCCGAAGGAGGCCGTCGAGGCCGACGCGAAGTAGTCGTCACCACCTGAAGGACGGGAGGCGCGGTGCCAGCTGGCACCGCGCCTCCCCTCCGTCGGTGGTCCCGCGCGTCCGCCGCGCACGCCCGGTTTCGGCCTGAGCGACAGTTCACGCGCTCCGGAGCGCGTGAACTGTCGCTCAGCGCGAGACGCGGCGCGCTACGCGACAGCGACCTCCGGCTCCGGCTCCGGCTCGGCCGACCGCTGCTGCACCCGCTGCCCGACCACGGCGGACACGCCGTCCTGCCGCATCGAGACGCCGTAGAGCGCGTCCGCGATCTCCATCGTGCGCTTCTGGTGCGTGATCACGACGAGCTGCGACGACGCCCGGAGCCGCTCGAAGACGCTCAGGAGCCGCCCGAGGTTGGCGTCGTCGAGCGCCGCCTCGACCTCGTCCATGATGTAGAACGGCGACGGCCGGGCGGTGAAGATCGCCACGAGGAGCGCCACCGCCGCCAGCGACCGCTCGCCACCGGACAGCAGCGTCAGCCGGTCGATCTTCTTGCCGGCGGGCTTCACCTGCACCTCGATGCCCGTGTGCAGCAGGTCGTCGGGGTTCGTCAGCGTGATCGACCCAGAGCCCCCGGGGAAGAGGATCGGGAAGATGACGTCGAACGCCTCCTTCGTGTCGTCGAACGCGGACTCGAAGATCGTCTGCATCTTCCGGTCGAGCTCGTCGATGATCGTCATCAGGTCGGTGCGGGTCTTCTGCAGGTCCTCGAGCTGCTCGGCCAGGAAGGCGTGCCGCTGCTCGAGCGCCTGGAACTCCTCGAGCGCGAGCGGGTTCACCTTGCCGAGCTGGCCGAGGTCGCGTTCGGCCGCCTTCAGCCGCCGCTCCTGCTCCGCGCGCACGTACGGCACGGTCTCGACGTCCGCGGGGTCGACGTCGTCGGTGGCGTCGAACTCGGGCAGTGCGGGGCCACCGGGCAGCGTCGACTCGGCGTCCACCAGTTCGGGCAGGTCCCCGTCGGCGTCGTCGTCGGTGGTCGGGTCGACGTCGGAGACGGGGTCGGCGCCGGTCGGCGAGTCGTCGGACGGGAGGCGCGGCTCGGCCCCGTCGGACACGGTCGCGTCCGGCGCGGTGGCGTCCAGGGCCGCGGCAGCGGCCGCACGCTCGGCGTCGCGGTGCTTCCGCGCGAGGACGCGGGGGTCGATCAGGACGTCCACCGGCACCGGCACGTGCGGGCCGTACTCGGCGACCAGCACGGCCTCGACCAGCCCCAGCTCGCTCTGCGCCCGGTCGAGCACGCCGGACACGTGCAACTTCTTCTCGTAGATCTCCATCTCGAGCGAGTGCACGCCGTCGGTGATCGACTGCAGGCGGTCGCGGAGTTCGCGCTCCTCGTTCCGGAGCGTCTGCAGCTCGGTGTTCCGCTTCGACCGCTCGGACTCCTCGGTGGCGAGCTGGACGCGGGCCTCGGCGAGCGATCGGTCCACCGCGCCGAGCAGTCCGGGCAGGTCGGCCAGCACGTGCTCGGCGACCGCGATCTGCCCGCGACGGATGACGGCGAGCCGGGCCGCCTCGGCAGCCGCGGCACGCTCCGCCTCGAGCTGCCGCGCCAGCTGGTCGGCGCGGCTCCGCTCCGCGCGCACCCGCTCACGGACGGTCTCGACCTGGATGCGCTGCTCGATCTCGGCGGCGCGAGCGGCCTCGAGCGCGTCCTGCAGCGCGGGTCGCTCCGACGCGTCGACGACGGGTCGGGGGCGGTCGGCGAACTCCTGACGTGCGCGTTCCGTCTCGGCCAGGACCGCCTCGGCCGACGAGGTCGCGCCGTCCGTCTCGGCGAGGGCCGCGCGGAGTCGCTCGACCTCGGCCGCGGCGTTCTCCACCTTCGCGCGGGTGGACGCGCTCGTCCGGTCGTAGTCCGCCTTCGCCCGGGCGTGCGCGCGCGAGGCGGCGTCCGCCTCGTCGGCGACACGACGGGTCTCCTCGACGGCGGTGCGGGCGGCCCGGAGGCGCGTGGCCTGGTCCTCGACGTCCCGCGCGATCGCGTCGCGCCGGGTGACGGCGTCGTCGCGCTCGGCGACGAGCTCGATGCGCGAGGTCACGCGCTCCCCGCCGCCGGTCACGCGGACCGCGCGCACGAGGTCTCCGGAGCGCGTGACCACCGTGGCCTGCGGGGCGGCGGCGAGCACTGCCTCCAGGTCGACCGCGTCGGTGTCCGCGACGAGCGTGTCCCGCAGGATCGCGGCGATCGCCGGCGGCCCGTCGACGAGGTCGAGCGCCCTTCGGACACCAGCGGGCAGTCGCGTCGGCAGGTCCGACGGCAGGGCACCGGCGTCGGCGACCACCACGTCGATGCGGCCGATGTCCTCGGCGCGGGCGTGTGCCACGGCGTCGAGGGCGACGGTCCGGTCGTCGGCGAGCACGGCGTCGGCGAGCCCGTCGAGGGCGATCGCGATCGCCCCCTCGAAACCGGGGGTCACGGTCAGCCGGTCGGCGAGGCGACCGACGATGCCGTCGCGACCGGCGTCGATCAGCGCCTGCGATCCGTCGCGGACGTCGATCGACATGCCGAGGGCGGCGACACGGGCGTCGAGGGCGTCCCGTTCGCGTTCGAGGGCGTGCAGGCGGTCGCGGAGTTCGTCGCGCGCGGCCTGGGCGGCCTCCTGCTGCTCGCGTGCGGCGTCGAGCGCCGTGGTCATCGCGTCCTCGTCGACGCCCTCGGACGGGTCGGTCCCGAGTTCGGCGAGGGCGGCCGCGGCACGGTCCGCGCGGTCCACGGCCTCGGCCAGGGCGCGCTCACGACGTTCCCGGTCGGCCACCGCGGACTGGCGCTTCGAGGTCGCGACGTCCACCGCCGAGGCGAGGCGCTGGGCCTCGAGGTCGTGCTGCGAGACGAGCGCAGCCTGGGCGGCGATCCGCTCGTCGAGGGCGTCGAGGGCCGCGCGGGCCGCCTGCACGCGCTGCGCCGCCAGGGCCGTGCCGCCCGCCATGTCGGCGGCCTGGGCCTCGAGCCGGTCGGCCTCGTCCCGCACGCCCTGCACCTGCTCCGGGGTGATCGTCGGCCCCTGCTGTGGAGCGTCCGCCTGCTGCGCGAGGAACATCAGCCGCTGGTTCGCCAGGCTCGACAGCCCGCGGAGCCGTTCCTGCACGCTCTCCAGCCGGTGCACGACGGTGCGGGCACGGTCCACGTCGTCGCCGACCATGCTCTGCTCGACGTGCTGCTGACGGGCACGGGTCTGATCGAGCCGCTCCTGCAGCACGATGCGCTCGGACTTGCGGCCGGCCTCGACCTCCTGGTGCTCGTGGAGCTCGCGGCGGAGGCGGACGACGTCGTCGGCGAGGATGCGGGCCTTGGCGTCACGGGCGACCGCGGCGACGGACTGGGCCTTGCGGGCGACCTCGGCCTGGCGACCGAGCGGCTTCAGCTGGCGGCGGATCTCCCCCGCGAGGTCGGACAGCCGCGTCAGGTTCGTCTGCATCGCGTCGAGCTTGCGGAGGGTCTTCTCCTTGCGGCGACGGTGCTTCAGGATGCCGGCGGCCTCCTCGATGAAGCCGCGGCGGTCCTCGGGGGTGGCGTGCAGGACCTTGTCGAGCTGGCCCTGGCCGACGATGACGTGCATCTCACGGCCGAGGCCGGTGTCGCTCAGGAGCTCCTGGACGTCGAGCAGGCGGCAGTTCTCGCCGTTGATCGCGTACTCGCTGCCCCCGTTGCGGAAGAGCGTGCGCGAGATCGTCACCTCGGAGTACTCGATGGGGAGCAACCCGTCGGCGTTGTCGATGGTCAGGAGCACCTGCGCGCGCCCGAGCGGCCCCCGCGTCGAGGTGCCGGCGAAGATGACGTCCTCCATCTTGCCGCCGCGGAGCGTCTTCGCGCCCTGCTCCCCCATCACCCAGGCGAGGGCGTCCACCACGTTGGACTTGCCCGAGCCGTTCGGCCCGACGATGCACGTCACGCCGGGCTCGAACGCGAACGTCGTCGGCTGCGCGAAGGACTTGAACCCCTTGATCGTCAGGCTCTTCAAGTACATGCGGTCTCCGGATGCTCTGGTTGGGCGTCAGGCTAACGCGTGCGCGGGCGTGGACGCGGTTGGCACACGGGGCAGATGTGGCTCGACCGGTTCATGAAGGCCTCGCGCACGATCGTCGTGCCGCACCGGGGACACGGCTTCCCCTGCTGTCCGTAGACGTTGAGTCGCTGCGAGAAGTACCCGGACTGCCCGTTCACGTTGACGTACTGCGCGTCGAAGCTCGTGCCGCCGTCCTCGAGCGCCCGGCCGAGCACGTGCCGGACCTCGGCCAGCAGACCACGGAGGTCGCCGCGCGTCAATCGCTCCGCCGGTCGGTCGTAGTGCAGCTTCGCGGCCCAGAGGGACTCGTCCGCGTAGATGTTGCCGATGCCGCTCACGACCCCCTGGTCGAGCAGGATCCGCTTGATGCCGCTCGATCGCTTCCGGGCCGCGGCGATGAAGCGGTCGTCGTCGAACGCGGGGTCGAGCGGGTCGCGGGCGATGTGCGAGACCTGCTTCGGGATGCTCCGGCGCCACACGGCGTCCGGATCGGTTTCGTCGACGTGCCCCGCTGATCCGGCGGGGGCGTCGTCGATCGTCGGGACCATCTCGTCGATCGCCATCGAGCCGAAGGTGCGCTGGTCGACGAACTCGAGCTCGACGGGCGGCTCCGGCGTGCCGTCGCGGCCGGTCGCCGCCGGCTGGACGTCGAGGAGGATGCGGCGGTGCTTCGCCGCCGCACGCCCACGGCCGAGCAGGATCTGGCCGCTCATGCCGAGGTGCGCCACGAGCGCCTCCGGCCGGTCGCCCTCGTGCTCGGGCCGAAGGGGCATCCAGAGGAACTTGCCACGGCGGACCGCGGCCGCGATGGTGCGACCGGTCAGCCGCTCGGCGAAGTCCTCGGCGGGGCCGTCGTGCCGGGTGAGCGCACGGTCGTCGACGACGTCCACGTGCAGGACCCGCGCGCCGCTGACGGCGGGTTCGAGGCCGGCGCGGACGACCTCGACCTCGGGGAGTTCGGGCACGCGGTCAGGCCGCCCGGCCGGAGAGCTGCGTCCACGCCTGGAGCGCTGCTGCCATCTCGGCGGTCTTCTTGCTCGACCCGGTGCCGGTGGAGACGTCCTCGCCCTGCAGCACGACCGTCGCGTGGAAGGTCTTGTCGTGGTCGGGACCGGCCTCGGTCACGCGGTACGACGGGTTGCCGAGCGACAGGCTCGACGCGAGTTCCTGCAGGCTGGTCTTCGGGTCCATCGCGGCGCCGAAGCGGTCCGGGTCGACGAGGAGCGGCTCGACCAGCCGGAGCACGAGCTCGGTCGCGGGGTCGGGGCCGGCGGAGAGGTAGGTCGCGCCGATCACGGCCTCGACGGTGTCGGCGAGGATCGACGACTTGTCGCGGCCGCCGGTCTGTTCCTCGCCCTTGCCGAGGCGCAGGTACGCGCCGAGCCCGATCATGCGGGCGATCTCGGCCAGGGCGACCGTCGACACCAGGCTCGCACGCCGCTTGGCGAGGTCACCTTCGTCGAGGTCGGGGAAGGACCGGTAGAGCTTCACGGTCACGGCCTGGCCGAGGATCGAGTCCCCGAGGAACTCGAGGCGCTCGTTGTGCCCGATGCCGCCGTGCTCGTACGCGTACGAGCGGTGCGTGAGGGCGAGCTGCAGGAGCTCGAGGTCGATGTCGGCCCCGAGGATCCCCCGCAGACGAACGACGTCCGGCCCCACGGGGCGGGACCCCGTGGTGCCGGACGTCGCGGTCATGCGTGTGGTCCGATCAGACGTCGGCGACCTTGCGGCCCTTGTACTCCATGTACAGGGGCGTGCCGGCGGAGTCCTCGACGACCTTGGCACGGTGCGGGAGGCTGTAGGTGACCTTGCCGTTCTCGATCGTCTTCACGAGCTGGACCGGCGCGGCCTTCCACTGCGAACGACGGGCGTGCGTGTTGGCACGGGACTGCTTGCGCTTGGGAACGGCCATGGTGGTTCTCTTTCGGTTGGTCGGTGGTCAGTGGCGAGGGGCGGCGGTCAGTCGGCCTGGTCGGCGTCGGACCGCTCCTGACCCTCGGTGGTCTGGGGCGTGGTCGTGCTGGCTGTGTCCGGGGTCTCGCCGCCGCTCGTCGCGTCGTCGAGGGTGAGGCCACCGAGGGCGGCCCACCGCGGGTCCAGGACCTCGTGAGCGCGCTGCTCGCCGATGTCGGCCAGTCGCTCGCCCGTCACCGGGTCGAGTCCTGGGCAGTCCGGTCGACAGACCGGCTGGAACGGCAGCGCCAGCACCACCGCATCTCGAACGACCTGTTCACAATCCACGTGGTCATCGTGAACGAAGAAGTCGAAATCCTCCGAGGCATCATACGCGAACAGCTCGGCGAAATCGACCTCGACGGGTTCGCTGATGTCGATGAGGCACCGTGAGCACTCGCCCTCGGCCTCGGCGCTGGCGTGCCCGGAGACCAGGACGCCCTCGTGCAGGCCCTCGAGCCGGAGGTCGATGCGCATCTCGGCGCCCTCGCGGACGGCGATGACACCGGCTCCCATCGCATCGGGCACCTCGATGTCGAGCGAGTGCTCGCGCATCTCGCCCGGCCGGTGCGCGAGGTCGCGCACGCGCAGGGCGTAGGGGCTGTTCACGTGGGAAGACACGATCGACGAGCCTACAGCCCTCCGGCCCGCGAGTCGAGGCGGGGACGGGCGTGTCCCGAGCGGGTCAGCGCCCGGTGTGCGCGTGCAGGGCCGCCGCGACGACCGCCGGGACGTACGGTGCGACGTCACCACCGAGGGACGCCACCTGGCGGATGAGCGAGCTCGACACGTGCGCACGCGCGGCCTCCGGCAGCAGGAACACCGTCTCGACGTCGGCGAGGTGCCGGTTCATGATCGCCATCGGTGTCTCGTAGGCGACGTCCTCGCCGGAGCGGACGCCCTTGACGAGCACCTTCGCTCCGACCTGCCGGCAGTAGTCGACGAGCAACCCCGAGGTCCACTCCCCCACGCGCACGTTGTCGGACACGCCCGTCTCGACGAGCGATTCCTCGATGAGGCGGACGCGGTCGACGGCGTCGAACATCGCCGGTCGCTTGTCGGGGTTGTGCACGACGAGCACGTGCACCTCGTCGAAGAGCCCTGCAGCACGTCCGATCACGTCGAGGTGCCCGAGGGTCACGGGATCGAACGAACCGGGGACCACCGCGATCTGCGCCATGGCAGCGACGATACCCGGCGTTCAGTTCTTGCCGAGGAACGCGGCGTCGGACTCGTCCAGCCGTCGCGCCAGGGCGTCGCGGAGCGCCGGGTGGCCGTCGAGCTGCGGATCGGGTCCGAGGACGTGCTCGGCCTCCTCGCGCGCGTCCATGATGAGGTCCGCGTGCTCCACGACGCGCAGCAGGTTGAGCGACGACCGACCGCCGGACTGCCGTTCGCCGAGCACGTCCCCCTCGCGCCGGAGCTCGAGGTCGACGCGTGCGAGCTCGAAGCCGTCGTCGGACGCGGACACGGCGTCGACGCGCTCCCGCGAGGTGGTCTCGGACTCCGCCGTCGTCACGAGCAGGCACACGCCGGCGTGCTGGCCGCGGCCGATGCGCCCGCGGAGCTGGTGGAGCTGCGAGACGCCGAAGCGGTCGGCGTCGAGCACGGCCATCATCGAGGCGTTCGGGACGTCGACCCCGACCTCGATCACGGTCGTCGCGACGAGCACGTCGACGGCTCCGGCCGCGAACGACGTCATCACGCGGTCCTTCTCGTCCGCCGACATGCGGCCGTGCAGCACCTCGATCCGGCGGTCGGCGAGCACGGGCATCGTGCGCATCCGCTC
>NZ_BACZ01000013.1 GCF_000333375.1 Curtobacterium sp. B18 | reverse complement strand
CGCGGGCGGCGCCGCCCCGTCGGCGGCTGCCCGCCGTCGTGACGGATTCCCTTGTCGTGGTGGCCAAGGTCGTCTCCTTACGCGGCCGTGCCGTGCGCGAGACGCGCCCAGTCGCCGTCGAGGGTGCGGAGTTGGGGAGCGGGGGCACCGCCGAAGGCGATGGACTGCAGGTAGTTCGCCACCGGGATCTCTGCGGGGATCAGCTGCGAGGCACCCAGGTAGAAGTTCGCCTGGTCGTACGAGTCCTGCATGCCGCGGAGCGCCGGGTTCGACGCCGGCGGCGAGTCCTTCCGGACGCCGAAACCGTTGTTGTCGGCGTTGTACTCGTCGCTCACGGCGGGGCTCATCAGGAACGACAGGAACTCGCGCGCCGCCTCCTTCTTGCGGGACGCCTCCGGGATCCAGAGGCCCAGGTCGACGTTCACGCGCACCTTGTTGTCGGCGGCGTCGTCGGTCGCCGGGAACGGGAACGTGCCGAGCTCGATGTCCTTGTTCGACTTCGCGATCTCGCCGAGCGCCCACGGCCCCTGCAGGTACATCGCGGCCTTCCCCTGCGCGAACGCGAGGTTGCCGTCGCCGTACCCGCGGCTCGCCGCGCCCTGCTGGTGCCACTGCAGGAGGTCCACCATGCGGTCGACCGGTGCGGCGAAGTCCTTCTCGAACGAGACGCTCGAACCCGAGCCGACCTTCGTGCCCTCGCGGTCGAGTGCCGCGAAGGTCTGCTGCAGGTCGAGCATCCCGCCCACCGAGTAGTCGAACATGCCCTGGGCGATCGTCCAGTTGTCCTTGTACGTGCCGTACATCGGCGTGATGCCGGCCTTGGTGAGCCGTTCGCAGACGTCGCGGAACTCGCTCCACGTGGTCGGCACGTCGATGCCCTGGTCGGCGAAGATCTGCTTGTTGTAGATCACCGACGCCGCGGTCACCGAGTACGGCAGCACGCTCGTCCGACCCGGGTAGTCCGCGGTCTGCTTCATGAGCGGCCACAGGTCGGGGTTGATCGTGTCCTTCTCCGGCAGGTCCGACAGGTCCGAGAGGGCGCCGTGCTCGACGAACGACACCATCGCGTAGTTGTAGTTCAGGCAGCCGAGGTCCGGCGGTCGGTTCCGGACGAAGTTGGCGGACATGTTCGACGTCGAGTCGCGGATGACGCGGATCTTCGACTGGCTGTCGTGGAACTTGGCGATGACCTCGTCGAAGTAGCCGATGACCTCGGGCTTCGACACGTAGAAGGTGATCGTCTCGGGGCGGCTGCTCGAGGAACCGAGCGGGGCACAGCCGGCGAGGGCCAGGCCCGCACCGATGCCGCCCGCCCCGAGCAGGAACCCGCGGCGGCTGAGCGCGGCGGCGTTCCTGGTGGTGGCGTGTGTCTGCACGTCGTCTCCGTCCGTCCGGACCCGGCGTCCCTGCCGTTCCGGTTCGCGGTCCGGCTCCGGTGCCGCCCGCACGACTTAATCTAGCGAGAAAATCTAATTCCGCAAGGAACTGTTTCCGCGGTAGTGTGCGGACATGCCGCCACCCCGTGGAACGAGCGCAGAGACGCTGCTCGCGTACGCCTTCTCGGTGCGGGCGTTCACCGCGACCGAGGCGATCGACGCCACCGGGCTGACCCGCTCCACCGTCCTGTCCGCGTGCGAGGAACTCGTCCGCCTCGGCTGGGTCCGCGAGCTCGACGACGCCCGCGCCGCGGGGGAGTACGCATCGGCCGGCCGGCCCGTCGGTACGAGCTCGACACCACCGCCGGCGTCGTGCTCGGGATCGACGCCGGGCAGCACCGCGTCACCGTGCTCGTGGCCGACGTGCGCGGCACGGTGCTCGGTCGCGCCGAAGGGACCCTCGGCGACTCCGGTCTCGACGTGCCGGTCCGGCTCGGGGTCGTGGGTGAGACCGTCGCGGCCGCGCTCCTCGACGCCCGGGTCGACCACGACCGGGTCCTCGTCTCGGTCGTCGGCATCCCCGCGCCCGTGGACGCCAGCGGTGCGTCCCCCGGCGACGGCGGGTTCTGGGACCGGATGAACCCGGGCTTCGCCGATGCCGTCCCGGGACGCCTGGTCGTGGTCGAGAACGACGCGAACCTCGCCGCGCTCGCCGAACGGCCGTCCTCGGGCGACGCCTCGTTCGCAGCGCTGCTCTCCGGCGAGCGGTTCGGCAGCGGGCTCGTCGTCGACGGCGTCCTGCTCCGCGGTGCCCACGGCGGCGCGGGGGAGATGCGCGTGCTCGACCTCGTCGACGGGGTCGGCTCGTCCGACGGCATCGGTGCCACCGCACGTCGACTCGTCGCCGAGGCGCTCGCCGCGGGTGCGGTCCCGGCGGACAGCCCCCTCACGGCGGACGCCGATCCCGCTGTCCTCTTCCGCGCGGCACGGGCCGGCGACCCCGTCGCCCTCGACATCGTCGACCGCCTGAGGGACCGGCTGGCGCGGGTCTGCGTCCTGCTCGTGAGCCTGCTCGACATCGACCGCGTCGTCGTGGCCGCGCCATCGCCGAACCCGCCGCGCCGTNCATCGAGCGGGCACGCGTCTGGCTCGACGGCGCGGGGTTCGACCCCGTCCCCGAGATCGTCGCGTCGACGCTCGGCGCCGACGTCGTGGTGATCGGCGCCGTGGCGCACGCGGTCGACGCGGTCCGGGCGGCGCCGCTGTCGTTCACGCTCACGACACGCCCGGCAGCCGCCGTGCTGTGACGATCGGACCGGTCCGGACACTGCTGGGGTGAAGGGGGTGGTCATGGACCGATCACGAGAACCGGACGCCGCACTGGTCCGGGCAGCGGGGAACGGCGACCGGGCAGCGGGCGTCGCGCTCTTCGACCGCTACGTGGCGACGGTGACCCGGTACGCCTGGGCGCTCGTCCCGTCGCGCCAGGACGTCGAGGAGGTCGTCCAGGACACGTTCGTGACGCTCTGGCGACGGGCGGGCACCGTCGAGCTCCCCGACGAGTCGATCCTGCCGTGGTTGCTCGTGGTGAGCCGGAACCACGCGGCGAACCTCCGCCGCAGTCACCGGCGGCACCAGGGCGACGACCTGCCGGACGACCTGCCGGCTCCGGTGGAGGACGACGACGCCCGTGACCGGCTGCGCTGGGTCAGCACGGAGGAGGTCGACAACGTCTTCCTCGCGATGGGTTCGACCTCCGAGGCGACCCTCGACGAACGGCTCGGTGCGGACGAACGGGCGGGTTGGACGTGCACCGACCGGCTCGGTGGGCGGGCCTGTCAGCACAGCGAGTCGTCTGACCACTACGGCGACCGATTGGAGACCACCCACACGTTCTTCGTCCGGGGGACACGTGGATCTCGGTGACGCAGACCAACACGCCGACGGACGGGCTGCTCGACGTGCTGGTCCGACAGACGTGGCGGTGAGACCGGGACGGCCGGGCGGTGCTGACGGCGTCGAGGACCGCCGGCATCCGCTCGGGCGCCGGCCGGTCAGCCGGCGTCGTCCGCGCTGATCGTCACCGGCAGGCTCGCGCCGGACCCCTCGCCGTCGTGGCTGCTCACGTCGAGGACGGCGTCGCCGACCGGCAGGTCGTCGGGTAGGTCGAAGCGCCCGGCGACCGTGAACTGCTCGCCCGTCGGGGTCGGACGTCCGAGCAGCACCGGGGCGCCGGTCGACGCGGGCGTGATCGTCACCGTGACGTCGTCGGACGCGCGGAACGTGCCACCGGTGTCCTCGCAGTCGCGGTAGAGCCAGTCGACGTGCAGGTCGACCGTGCCGCCGGGGCGCAGGTCCGAGTCGCCGAGCTCGATCGAGGTCCCGGCGCAGGACGCGGCGGCCCCGTCCTGCGCGCCGCATCCCGAGAGCACCCCGCCGGCCAGCAGCACCACGACCATCCCCGTCACCGCACGACCCTGTCCCCACCGCATGTGGTCATCCCACCACGGCGGACCGGCCGACGAGGTCACGATCTCGTTGCGTCCGGGCACCCGCTCCGAGCCTCGCTGACCCCGCCGGAACGACACCTGCGCCGAACTTCGAATCCGACGTCGAACCAGCGGCGGTGCCTGGTTCGACGTCGGATTCGTGGTTCGACGTCCACGTCGGCCACGTCGGACGGACCGCCGGCCGGACCGCCGCGCCGGTCAGGCCCGCGGGACCGGGATCAACCGCTGCAACTGCGTCACGTGGCCCGGTTCGAGTTCGTCGAGCGAGGCCACCCCGAGCAGCCGCATCGTCCGCTCGATCTGCTCGGACAGGATCTGGATCATCCGGTCGACCCCGGCCTCGCCGCCGGCCATCAGGCCGTACAGGTACGCCCGCCCGACCATCGTGAACCGCGCCCCGAGGGCCACGGCGGCGACGATGTCCGCGCCGGACATGATGCCCGTGTCGAGGTGCACCTCGGTGTCCATGCCGACTTCCTTGACCACGGAGGGGAGCAGGTGGAACGGGACGGGCGCGCGGTCGAGCTGCCGGCCGCCGTGGTTGGACAGCGTGATCCCGTCGACGCCCATCGACGCCAGGCGCTTCGCGTCCGCCAGGGACTGCACGCCCTTGACGACGACCTTGCCCTTCCACTGCGACCGGATCCACTCGAGGTCCTCGTACGTGACGGTCGGGTCGAACATGTGGTCGAGCAGCTCCCCGACGGTGCCCGACCAGCGGTCCAGGGACGCGAACGCGAGCGGCTCCGTGGTCAGGAAGTCGAACCACCACCACGGCCGGGGGATCGCGTTCACTACGGTGCGGGCGCTCAGCTGCGGCGGGATGGAGAACCCGTTGCGCTTGTCCCGCAGGCGGGCCCCGGCGACCGGGACGTCGACCGTGACGAGCAGCGTGTCGAACCCGGCCTTCTCGGCGCGGGAGACCAGCGCCATGGACTTCTCGCGGTCCTTCCACATGTAGAGCTGGAACCAGTTCCGCCCGTGCGGGTTCGCGTCACGGACGTCCTCGATCGCGGTGGTGCCCATCGTCGAGAGCGAGAACGGGATGCCCGCGCGTCCCGCGGCCCGGGCCCCGGCGCGCTCGCCCTCGGTCTGCATCATCCGGGTGAAGCCGGTCGGGGCGATGCCGAACGGGTAGGCGGTGGGCGCGCCGAGCACGTCCCGCGTGGTGGAGACCCGTGACACGTCGCGGAGGATCGACGGGGTGAACTCGATGTCCTCGAACGCCTGGCGGGCGCGGGCGAGGGAGATCTCGGCCTCGGCGGCGCCCTCGGTGTAGTCGAACGCGGCCTTCGGCGTGCGCCGGGCGGCGATGTCGCGCAGGTCCCAGATCGTCAATGCCGACTCGAGGCGCTGCCGCCGCCCCGGCAGCGAGGGCTTCTTGAACTGCATGAGCGGCGCGAGGTCGCGCACCGTCGGCAGCTGGCGCTTGATCGGTGTCCGCCGGTTCGACGGCGTCCCCGGGGTCGCCGCGGGGGCGCCCGTCGCGGGGTCGACTCGGTGCTGGTCGTCGATCGAGGTCATACAGACATCCTACGTCTCGGAGGGGATTGTGGGGTGGTGTGCGCGGACCGCGGGGAGTACCGCACCGGGTCGACGGATCGGGCGACCATCGCGCGCAGGGCCTCGAGCGACGCCCCACCGAGCCCGCCGAGCCCGACCGCCCGCGCCTGGACGAGGACGTTGCCGAGGGCGGTGGCCTCGACGGGGCCCGCCAGGACCGGGAGTCCGGTGCGGTCGGCCGTCAGCTGGCAGAGCAACCGGTTCTGCGATCCACCGCCGACGATGTGCACCTGTCGGATGTCTTTCCCGGTGATGCTGCGGATCGTGTCGAGCGTGTCCGCGTACGCGGTGGCCAGGGACTCGAGGATCGACCGCACGGTCTCGGCCCGCGACGCGGGCGCGGCGAGCCCGTGGTCGCCGCACCAGGCGGCGATCCGGGCCGGCATGTCGCCCGGCGCGGTGAACACGTCGTCCGCGACGTCGAAGACGGGGACCGGAGCGGTGACGGCCGCGGCGGCGGCGAGGAGCGCCTCCAGGTCGACGGCGTCGCCACCCCGCTCCCAGGTGCGCACGCTCTCGGAGAGCAACCACAGGCCCGACACGTTCTTCAGGAACCGGACGCGGCCGTCGACGCCGCCCTCGTTGGTGCAGTTGGCCTCGCGCGCCGCGTCCGACAGGACGGGCGCGTCGAGCTCGACGCCGACGAGCGACCAGGTGCCGGACGAGATGTACGCGAAGTCCGGATCCGTGGCGGGTACGGCCACGACGGCCGAGGCCGTGTCGTGTGACCCGACGAGCGTGACCGGCGCGGTGCCGCCGACAGCGTCGGCGACGGCGGGCAGCAGCGGACCGAGTCGGTCGCCCGGGTCGCGCAGCGTGGGCAGGAGTCCGCTCGGGAGGCCCGCAGCAGCCCGCAACGCCGGATCCCACCCACGGGTGGTCGCGTTCAGGACACCGGTCGTCGAGGCGTTCGTCCGCTCGGCCGCCTCGACGCCGGTCAGCCAGTACCCGAGGAGGTCCGGCACGAGCAGTGCGCGCTGCGCGAGACGCAGGGACGGGTCGGCGGCGAACTGGAAGAGGGTGTTGAACGGCAGGTGCTGCAGGCCGTTC
>NZ_BACZ01000014.1 GCF_000333375.1 Curtobacterium sp. B18 | reverse complement strand
CCTGTTCGGGATTCCGCTGGGATGGCTGAATGACAGAACTTCACGTGGCGGCTCTCGAGGACGAACAGTCGCTCGCCGAGCGGATCGTCCGTGGCGCCATCCGCGCCTACCGGCTCCACCCGTTCGACCAGGTCGACGCCGCGGTCGTCGCCGAGACCGCCCGGCTCCCGCTCGACGCCGTCGAGCGCGTGTTCCCGACGTGGGACGCCCTGCTCCTCGTGACGTACGACCGCTGGGTCCAGCTCCGCGGCACCCGACGCAGCTGCGCGCCCCGGTGCACCATCGAGTACGTCCGCATGACCCTGGCCGAGGACGTCGCGGATCCGGGGCTCGTCCGCGTCCTCGCCGGTGTCGTCAACATCGCCGGGGCCGAGACGGGCTTCGCCGAACTCTTCCGCAAGCGCTACGACGACTACGTCGCGCAGCTCGCGGCCGGACTCCAGCGCGACTTCGACGCCGACGTCGAGCAGTCGGCGATCCCGGCGGACCAGGCGGCGACCCAGCTCGTCGCGCTCTACCAGGGGCTGCAGATCCAGATGCTCGTCCGCCCGTACATCGACGTCCTCGTCGAGTACGACCGAGCGGTCCGGACGCTGCGCCGCGGATGGCAGGAGCGTGAGGTCCCCGCGTGGGACCTCGAGGACTCGCAGGCGACGGTCGTTCCCATGCGGCCGGCCGTGACCGTGCTCTCGTCGTCGGCCCGAGTCGCCCAGACGTCGGCCTGAGCCGTCCCGTCGTCGGCCTGAGCCGTCCCGTCGTCCGCATGAGCGGCTCCGGTGGCCTCCCGCCGCCGGTGCTCAGCGTGCCGGTCGGCCCCGTCGCCGCCACGATGCGATCTGCCGGAGCGTCACCTTCGACCCGTACTGGGCGACCGAGTGCCGGAACAGGTACTCGGCGAACCACAGCAGCACTGCCGCGACCACGAACACCTCGACGATGCAGACCACCGACTCGGTGACGGTGAGCGACCCGACCGCGTTCCGGACCATCGCGGTGATCGGCGTGAACGTCGGGAAGTACGTGAAGAACGACGCGACCGGCGACGTCGGCGTCGTCATCACGAAGAACGCCGCGTAGAGCGGGATGATCAGCGAGAAGATCGCCACCGACTGCAGCGCCGAGGCGTCCTTGATCGACGGCACCGCAGCGCCGACGACGACGAAGAGGGCCGAGGCGAGCAGGACCCAGCCGACCAGGAGCAGCGCACCGACCGCCATCCGCCAGGGGTCGATCGCCAGTCCGCCGAGCCGTGACGCCACGAGGGGGAGCGCGACGAGCAGCCCGATCAACCCCGGGACCACGAAGACCCCCACCTGGACGAACCCGACGAGCAGCATCGCGATGACCTTGCCGCGGATGAGGTCCCCGGCGGTCACGGTGGTCAGGATCATCTCGGAGATGCGGTTCTCCTTCTCCTCGACCACCACCGTCACCATGCGGGTCGCGAGCAGGATGACGAGTCCGAAGAACGCCGCGACGTAGACGAACGGCGGCACGATCGACAACCACCCGGGGGCGACCGCACCATCGGCGTAGGTCGTCAGGTCGGTGGCCGGTGGGTTGCGCAGGAGCTCGACGGACTCCGGGTCGTCGACGGCCTGGGCGACGCTCTGCTCGAGCACCCGCTCGGCCAGTGACGAGTAGCCGCCGTTGCCGAAGAGCCCGCGGTCGGCGCCCTCGACACGGATCGGCGAGGTCGACGGGGACGCCGGGAAGGTGATGAACGCGTCGAGGGAGCCCGCGCGCACCGCGGCCCGGTCAGCAGCGGGGTCGGTCGAGGGCGATCCGCCCCACCGCGCCGCCACGCGCTCGGACACCAGCCCCGACTCGTCGACGTACCGGAACGGCGTCTTCGTGGCGGACGAACTCGACACGACCGAGTCGGTGCCGGCGCTCTGCCCGACCCCGACGAGCAGGGACACGACGACGATGACCACCGGCAGCGCGAGCGTGCCGATCCAGAATGCGGGCTTCTTCACCGCACGGACGAACTCGAACCGGATCACGGTCCCCAGGCGGCTCACGCGGCCGCTCCGGCCCGCGCGGCCTCGGCAGCGGCGTCGGAGCCCGCGTCGTGGCCGTACACCTGGACGAAGATCTCGTCGAGCGGGATGCGGCGCATCTCGAACCTGGTGACGTGCACGCCGGCCGAGACGAGCGACGCGAGCACGTCCGAGCCGTCGGCCGCCGCAGCGGGGGTCGGCACGAGGTAGGCGATGTGCCCCTCGTGCCGGGCGAGCCGGTAGAGCGGCGACGGCGGGACGGGGCCGTCGAGTCCCACCCGGGCGACCGCGCCGCCGAAGGCGTCCTGCACGTCCGGGATGGTGCCGTAGGCCGCCGCGGTGCCGTCCTTCAGGAGGAGGATCCGGTCGCAGAGCCGTTCGACCTCGTCCATGTGGTGGGTCACGAGGACGACCGTCGCGCCGTCGGCCTTCCGCTCGTCGACGAGGTCGAGGAGCAGCCGGCGGTTCACCGGGTCGAGGCCCTTGGTCGGCTCGTCGAGGATGAGCAGCCGCGGCCGGTCCATGATCGTGATGCCGAGCTGCACCTTCTGCTGCTGCCCGCCGGAGAGCTTGTCCACGCGGAGCTTCGCGCGGTCGGCCAGCCCGACGCGGGCGAGGTAGTCCATGCTCCACGCGGTCGCCTCCGGGCCGCGCAGGCCGCGGAGCCGCCCGAAGTACGTCATCACGTCGATGACGGACTCCTTGCGGTAGAGCCCGCGTTCCTCGGGCAGGTAGCCGATCCCGCCGGTCGCGGGCCGGTAGGGCTCGCCGTCGATCGTCAGCGTGCCGGCGGTCGGCGTGGTGATGCCGAGCAGGGCGCGGATGGTGGTCGTCTTGCCGGAGCCGTTGCTGCCGAGCAGCCCGAAGGTCTCACCGGGGGCGATGTCGAACGACAGGCCGTCGACCACGTTCCGGTCCCCGAACCGCATCACGAAGTCCCGCACGCTGATGGTCGCCCCGCTCATGCGGCGACCCTACCGACGCTCGCTCGACGTCACCCCCTTGCCAATATGGAAAGTAGTTGCAAGGATGGAGAGCAGAGAGGGGAACCCATGACCGACATCCAGCCGACCGAGGCCCGCGCACTCCTGACGCAGGCCGACCGACTCTCCCGCCGCGCACACGACGCCGTCCGGTGGCCCTACGTGACCTTCATCGTGGCGCTGGGGACCACGACCTCGCTCGGCACCTTCGCGATGGGCCTCAGCACCGGCCGTGCGTTCGGCGCCGCGTACTTCGGCACCATCACCGTGGTCACGGCGCTGGTGCTGTGGTTCGCGACCGCCATCCGCGGTCGCTCGGCGTTCGCGCGCGGGCGTCGGTGGACGACCTACATCGCGGCCTGGGCGGTCACGTACTGCGCCGCGATCGCCGTCGTCGCCTGGGTCCACGGTTCCCTGCTCTGGTCCGCCGTCACGTCGGGTGCGGTCCTCGTCGTCGCGTTCGCCTGCGCGGCGTGGGAGTCGCGGTCGTGACCACGACGGACGGGGCGCACCCGCGGCACCGGCTCGACGACCTCCTGCAGAACCCGGTGCGGTTCTCTGTCGTCGCCGCGCTCGACCGCGCCGGCACGCTCGGCTTCCGCGAGGTCCGCGACGCCGTCGAGGTCACCGACTCGGCGTTGAGCAAGCAGGTGAGCGCGCTCGAGGCCGCCGGCTACGTCGCGGTGTCGAAGGGCTTCGTGGGGAAGACGCCGCGCACGTCGCTGACCCTCACGCGCCCGGGCCGGGCGGCCTGGCGCGCACACCTCGCGGCACTGCGGGAGATCGCCGGGCCGCCGGACGACGAACGCTGACGCGACCGCCTGACGGACTGGAGGCGCGGTGCCTGACCGCACCGCGCCTCCCGTCCGTCACCTGGTTCCGTCAGGAACGCAACCAGGCCGTCCCCACACCCGACAGTGCGCCGTCTGCCACCGGCGCGGAGGCGAGCAGCAGCTCGCCGGCAGGGAGGTCGTAGGGCTCGTCGCCGAACACCGTCACGCTCGTCCACCCGTTCGGGCGACGGAACGCGAGGACGTCGTCGCGGCCGGTCTCGAGCCACTCGAGGTGCTCCTCGGACTGCAGCTGCCCACGCAGGCCGAGCGCCTTCCGGTAGAGGTGCAGCGTCGAGTCCGGGTCGGCGTCCTCCGCCTCGACCGACACCTCGCCGAACCAGGCCGGCTGCGGCAGGTGCGACCCACCGGCACCGAAGCCGAAGCTCTCACCCGAGCGGGTCCACGGCAGGGGCACGCGGCAGCCGTCACGGCCCACGTCGACGCCCGGGTTCCGGAAGAACGCGGGGTCCTGGCGGTCGGCGTCGGGGATGTCGCCGACCTCCTGCAGCCCGAGCTCCTCACCCTGGTACAGGTACGCCGAACCGGGCAGCGCGAGCTCGAGGAGTGTCGCCGCGGTGGCACGGCGCAGGCCGAGCGCGCGGTCGAGCGCGTCCTGCGAACCGCCGGCGAGCAGCCACGCCGAGCCCTGCTTCTCCTCCGCACCGTTGCGAGCGGGGAGCGCGTAGCGGGTGGCGTGCCGGACGACGTCGTGGTTCGAGAAGACCCACGTGGTCGACGAGCCGGACTGCTCGGCGAGACCGAGGTTGAACTCGATGATGCTGCGGAACTGGCCGGCGTCGAAGTCGGCCTCGAGCAGGTCGAAGTTGAACGCCTGCCCGAGCCCCTCGGCGCTGGCGTACCGGGCGCGGCGATCGGCGGCGACCCACGCCTCGGCGACCGCGGTCCGTGCGGGCGTGTACTCGTCGAAGACCTTCCGCCACTCGGCGTAGATCTCGTGCACGTCGTCGCGGTCCCACAGGATGTGCGAGCCGTCCTTCGGGGACGCGAGGACCTCGGCCCAGCTGGGGAGTTCCCCGTCCGGCAGGTCCTTCGCGAGCCCGTGCGCCACGTCGATGCGGAACCCGTCGACGCCGCGGTCGGACCAGAAGCGCAGGGTGTGCAGGAAGTCGTCGCGGACCTCGCGGTTCGCCCAGTTCAGGTCGGGCTGCTCCTTCGCGAAGTTGTGCAGGTACCACTGGCCGTCGCCGACCGCGGTCCACGCCGGGCCGCCGAAGATCGACACCCAGTCCGCGGGGGCCTGTTCCCCGGACGGTCCGGTGCCGTCGCGGAACACGTAGCGGTCGCGTGCCGGGCTGCCCTTCGGGGACGCCAGCGCCTCACGGAACCACGCGTGCCGGTCGCTCGTGTGGTTCGGCACCACGTCGACGATGACCCGGATGCCGGCGCCGTGCAGCGCCGCGACCATCGCGTCGAAGTCGTCGAGCGTGCCGAGCCGCGGGTCGACGTCGCGGTAGTCGTCGACGTCGTACCCGCCGTCGGCGAGGGCGGACGGGTAGAACGGGCTGAGCCAGACGGCCTCGATGCCGAGCGACGCCAGGTACGGCACCTTCGCGGTGATGCCGGGGAGGTCGCCGATGCCGTCGCCGTTCGCGTCCGCGAACGACCGCGGGTAGATCTGGTAGACGCTCGCCTGGCGCCACCAGGTCTCGTCGGTGGCGGTCGGTGCGGGCTGGACATCGGGGTCGAGCACGTCGGTCATGGGGTGGGGGTCCTCTCGGGTCGGTGTGGGCGCGGCTGCGGGCGCGGGCGTGGCGGGGCTCGTCACTTGATGGCTCCCTGCGTGACCCCGGCCATCACCCAGCGCTGCGTGAACAGGTAGACGATGATCGCCGGTGCCATCGCCATGAGGTACGAGGCGAACGACACGTTGTAGTTGTTGCTGAACTGCGTCTGGAACATCTGCTGGAGCACCGGGAGCGTCTGCAGCGCCGGGTTCGAGGTGATGAGCGAGGGCATCACGAAGTCGTTCCACGAGGCGAGGAACGCGAAGATGCCGACCGTGGCGCTCATCGGTGCCAGCAGCGGGAACACGAGCCGCCAGAACACCTGGCCGGTGCTCGCGCCGTCGATCCTGGCGCTCTCCTCGAGCTCCGCGGGGATCGAGCGGAGGAACGCGGTGAACAGCAGCACGCTGAACGACAGCTGGAACATGACGTGCAGGATCGCGACGCCGATCGGGTTGTCCAGGTGGGCCAGACCGGTGAGCTTCACCTGCGACAGGGCGAGCACCGGGAACGGCAGGAACATCGCGGCGAGCAGGTAGAAGAACGACCAGCGGAACAGCCGGCGCTCCCAGTTCCGTGCGATCGCGTACGCCGTGAACGACGCCAGCAGGATCGTGCCGACGACCGTGATCGCGGCGATGAGGACGGAGACGCCGAACGCCCGCGGGAAGTCGGTGAGCTCCCAGGCCTGCACGAAGCCGTCGACGCTGAACGGCGCCGGCAGCGAGAACGCGTTGCCGTCGACCGCCTGGCTCGTCGTCTTGAAGGCCATCGTGATCGTCACGTAGAGCGGCACGAGCACGGACAGGGCACAGAGGACGAGGACGACCGTGACCGGCCAGTTGAAGCGCTCGCCGCGGCGGCCGGCGTTCCGGTCGGCGTCGACGGATCGGATCGTGCCGGTCGCGGTGGTCCCCGGCTGGAGGGGTGCCTGGATGGTCATCAGAGCGCTGCCTTCCCGCGGGTCGCCCGCAGCTGGATCACGGCGATGACCACCGCGATGACGAAGAAGATCGTCGCGTTCGCCATCTGGTAGGCGTAGTCGCCGCCGTTGAAGCCCTTGAAGATCGACATCGCGACGCTGGTGGTCGAGGTGCCGGGGCCGCCGTCGGTGAGGCCGACGATGATGTCGTACGAGTTCAGGAAGTTCTTGAACCCGATGATGAGGTTGATGAGGATGTAGCCCGCGGTGAGCGGCGCCGTGATCGACACGAGCTGCCGCCAGGCGCTCGCGCCGTCGAGGGCCGACGCCTCGTACACCTCGGCCGGGATCGAGAGCACGCCGGCGATGTAGATGAGCAGCGTCGACGGGATCGCCTGCCACGCGGTCACGACGACGACCGCGACCCAGGCCAGGTCCGGGTTCGCGAGGATGCTCTGTTCGAGCGGAGCGAAGCCGAGCGTGGTCGCGAGCGCCGGCAGGCTGTTCGCGAACAGGAACGAGAACACGTAGGCGATGACGATACCCGAGATCACCATGGGCAGGACGAAGACGGCGCGGAGCGCGATCTTGCCGCGGATCTTCGAGGTCAGGGCGATCGCGAGCAGGAACGCGACCGCGTTCACGACGAGGACCGTGACGAGCGAGAACCCGATCGTGAACAGGTACGCCTGCAGGATCGCCGGGTCGCTGAACACGGCGACGTAGTTCGTCAGGCCGATGAACCGGAAGTCACCGAACCCGACGGAGTC
>NZ_BACZ01000015.1 GCF_000333375.1 Curtobacterium sp. B18 | reverse complement strand
AGCCGACGAGCGAGCCGTCGAGGGGGATCGGCGTCGCCCCGTGGTTCACGGTGTCGCCCGGCTCGAAGTGCCCCTTCTGCGCCGCCGCCCGGTACGCGCGGCGGACCTCGGCGGAGACCGACACGAACTGCGAGCGACCGGGCTCGGTCACGCGCGTGATCCGACCGGTCGCCCAGACCCGGCCGTCGGTCTCGGGCGAGGACCCGAGCAGCAGGGCACCGACGCGCCAGACCCGGCCGAGGGAGCGGATGGTGGGGTCACGCCGGATGCCGAGCAACGCCCGCGGTTCGACGTACTCGCCGAGGGCCTCGTCGGGGACGTCGGCGTCGCGGAGTCGTCGGGCGGCGTCGTCGAGCAGCGCCCTCGCCCGTTCCACGCCGTCCGTCACGGCACCCGAGCGTAGTCGGGTGGTCGCTCCCGCCACACCCCGTCGACCGGCCGCCCGGAATGCCGGGTGCCGTGCGGCCGTTGCACCGTCCGGAAACGAGGAGGGCCCCATGGGCATCGTGCGGTGGCTGTTCGACGCGCAGCTCGTCATCGGCGACCAGACCGTGCTCTGGCGCGAGGTGATCGGCAACGTGTTCGGCTTGCTCAGCGCCCTCGGTGGGATGCGCCGCAGGGTCTGGGCCTGGCCGGTCGGCATCGTCGGCAACGCCCTGCTCTTCACCGTCTTCATGGGGGCGCTCTTCGACACCCCCAACCCGGTGAACCTGCTCGGTCAGGCCGGTCGCCAGGTGATGTTCATCATCGTCAGCGTCTACGGCTGGTACCGCTGGACGCACCGCCCCGAGGACGTGACGACCGTGATCGAGCCGCGCTGGGCCTCCTGGCGCGCCCGCGCAATGCTCGTCCTCGCGCTGGTGGGCGGCACCGCCGTGCTGACCCCGGTGTTCCGAGCCCTCGGCTCGTACGAGCCGGTGTGGAGCGACGCCTGGATCTTCGTCGGCTCGCTGCTCGCGACCTACGGCATGGCGAAGGGCTGGGTGGAGTTCTGGCTCATCTGGGTCGCGGTCGACCTGGTCGGCGTGCCGCTGCTCTTCTCGGCCGGGTACTACGCCTCAATTCCAATTCCACATTTTCAAGAAATAAGGAGGCAAAAATGTTCATATATGAATTGGAATTATTTGTTTTCTTATTAGGCCGAGATGCGCCGCGTGCGGCTGCTGGAGATGGCGGACGCGATGGATATGTTCTGCCAAGGGTTGGTTTGCGCATTCACAGTTCTCCGCAAGAATTGATTGGCTCCAATTCTTGGAGTGGTGAAT
>NZ_BACZ01000016.1 GCF_000333375.1 Curtobacterium sp. B18 | reverse complement strand
GCGACCGGTCAGGACGCAGCGGCCGCCGCCGCGACCGGCCAGGACGCAGCGCCGCCCGCTGCGACCGGCCAGGACGGCCCCGGGACCGACGCGACCACCCCCGAACCCGAGCCGACGACGGCAGGCGACCCGCGCCTCCAGGCCGAGAAGGAGCCGACACGATGACGGACCCGACCACCGACGAGACAAGGGCGGCCGTCGCCGCCGCGCGGGAGCGCGTCGCGCGCCTGCACGGCGAACTCGTCCGCTACGGACTCGTCATCTGGACCGGCGGCAACGTCTCCGAGCGGGTGCCGGGGACGGACCTGTTCGTCATCAAGCCGAGCGGGGTGTCGAGCGACGAGCTCCGCCCGGAGAACCAGGTCGTCTGCACGCTGGACGGCGTCCCGGCAGACGGCTGGGACAACGCGCACGGCCCGTCCTCCGACGCCGCGGCGCACGCCTACGTGTACCGGAACATGCCCGAGGTCGGCGGGGTCGTGCACACGCACTCGACCTACGCGACGGCGTGGGCGGCACGCGCCGAGGAGATCCCGTGCGTGATCACCGCGATGGCGGACGAGTTCGGCGGACCGATCCCGGTCGGCCCGTTCGCGATCATCGGTGACGACTCGATCGGCCACGGCATCGTCGACACCCTGAGCGGCCACCGTTCGCGGGCGGTCCTCATGCAGAACCACGGCGTGTTCACCATCGGCAAGGACGCCAAGGACGCGGTGAAGGCCGCGGTGATGTGCGAGGACGTCGCACGCACCGTCCACATCGCGCGGCAGGGCGGCGAGACCGTGCCGATCGCCCAGGAGGACATCGATCGACTCTTCGATCGCTACCAGAACGTCTACGGACAGAACCCCGAAGGAGCCATGCGATGACGCAGGTGAACCCCCAGGCCACCCTCGACAGCTACGAGGTCTGGTTCCTCACCGGGTCCCAGGGCCTGTACGGCGAGGAGACGCTGCGCCAGGTCGAGGAGCAGAGCCGTGCCGTGCACGAGCAGCTCGCGCCGCACGTGCCCGTGAAGCTCGTGTGGAAGCCGGTGCTGAAGGACGCCGACGGCATCCGCCGTGCCCTCATCGAGGCCAGCGCCGACGACCGGGTCATCGGCGTGACGACGTGGATGCACACCTTCAGCCCCGCGAAGATGTGGATCGGTGGCCTGCAGGCGCTGACGAAGCCGCTCCTGCACCTGCACACGCAGGCGAACGTGACGCTGCCGTGGGCGGACATCGACTTCGACTTCATGAACCTCAACCAGGCCGCGCACGGCGACCGCGAGTTCGGCTACGCCCTCGCTCGTCTCGGCGTCCGGCACGCCACCGCGGTCGGCCACGTGTCCGACGAGCGCGTGCAGCGGCGCGTCGCGGACTGGACCCGTGCGGCCGCGGCCGCCGCCTCGGTCCGCGAGCTCAAGCTGACGCGCTTCGGCGACAACATGCGCTACGTCGCCGTCACCGAGGGTGACAAGACCGAGGCCGAGATCGAGCTCGGCGTGCAGGTGAACACCTGGGCGGTGAACGAGCTGGCCGCGGTGGTGGCCGAGGCCGAAGCGGACACGGCGGCGGTCGACGCGCTCGTGGCCGAGTACGACGCGCAGTACGACCTCGTCGACGAGCTGCGTGACGGCGGGTCGCGCCGTGCTTCGCTCCGCGACGGTGCCGCGATCGAGCTCGGCCTCCGCACCCTGCTGGAGCGGAACGGCTCCGCCGCGTTCACCACCAACTTCGAGGACCTCGGCACGCTCAAGCAGCTGCCCGGCCTCGCCGTCCAGCGGCTCATGGCCGACGGCTACGGCTTCGGTGCCGAGGGCGACTGGAAGACGGCGGTCCTGGTCCGGGCGATGAACGTCGCCGGCGCCGGTCTGCCGGGTGGTGCGAGCCTGATGGAGGACTACACCTACGACCTCACGCCGGGCGCCGAGAAGATCCTCGGCGCGCACATGCTCGAGGTCTCGCCGACCCTCACCACCACGAAGCCGACACTCGAGATCCACCCGCTCGGCATCGGCGGCAAGGACGACCCGGTGCGCCTGGTCTTCACCGCCGACTCCGGCGAGGCCGTCGTGGTCGCGCTGTCCGACACCCGCGACGGCTTCCGCCTCACCGCGAACGTCGTCGACGTCGTGCCCCCGACCGAGGCCCTGCCGAAGCTGCCCGTCGGCCGTGCCGTCTGGGAGCCGCGACCGTCGTTCCCCGTCGCCGCCGAGGCCTGGCTCACCGCCGGCGCCGCACACCACACCGTCATGACGACGGCCGTCGGGCTGCAGGTCGTCGAGGACTTCGCGACCATGGTCGGCACCGAGTTCCTGGTGATCGACGAGCACACCACCGCGCGCGGCTTCCGCGACGAGCTGCGTCTCCAGCAGACGTGGCACCGTCTCGACCGCGGGTTCTAGGGCGACGGACCGTACGATGAGCGACGTGATCGCAGCGCAGCGCACGCGGACGAACTGGGCCGGCAACGTGACATACCGTGCCTCCGGGCTGGCACGTCCGACATCCGTCGCGGCGGTCCAGGAGCTGGTGTCCAGGACCCCGCGCCTGACGGCGCTCGGCTCGCGGCACTCGTTCAACACGATCGCCGACACCGACGCGCTCCAGGTCTCGTTGGCGGACCTGCCGCCGGTGCTCGACATCGACACGGACCGTCGGGTGGTGCGCGTCGCCGCCGGCATGATCCACAGCCAGGTGGCGGCGGGCCTGGAGGCGCGGGGCTGGGCACTCGCGAACCTCGCCTCCCTGCCGCACATCTCCACCGCCGGCGCGGTCGCGACCGGCACGCACGGGTCCGGCGTCCGCAACCCCTCGCTCGCGCAGGCGGTGGTCGGCCTCGAGATCGTCCGCGCCTCCGGGGACCGGGCGTTCGTCGACGCGTCGACACCGGACGGTTCCCTCGACGCCCACCGGGTGGCACTCGGCGCCCTCGGCGTCGTCACGGCGGTCGAGCTCGCGATCGAGCCGACCTTCCAGGTCGCCACGACCGTGCACCTCGACCTGCCGTGGGAGGCCGTCGCCGCGCACTTCGACGCGGTCGTGTCGGACGCGTACTCGGTGTCGCTCTTCACGTCCTTCGACGACCGCGGCGCACGGCAGGTCTGGGTCAAGCACCGCACGGACGAACCGGCGCCGGTGGTGGACCTCGTCGCGCTCGGTGCCCGCCCGGCCGACGGGCCCGTGCACCCGGGGGAGAACGACCCCGCCGGTGTCACCGAGCAGGGTGGTGTGCCCGGACCGTGGTCCGAGCGGCTGCCGCACTTCCGGTCCTCCTTCACGCCGTCGACCGGGGCGGAGATCCAGGCGGAGTACCTGCTGCCGGCCGGTTCGGCGGTCGAGGCGCTCCAGGCCCTCCGCGCCCTGGAGCCGGTCTTCGCGCCGATCCTCATCGCCGCCGAGGTCCGGACGATCGCCGCGGACACCGCCTGGCTCGCACCGTCGTCGGAGCGGCAGTCGGTCGGGATCCACTTCACGTTCCGTCGGGACGCGGACGCGGTGGCGGCCGCGGTGGAGCGGATCGAGGACGTCCTCGCGCCGTTCGACGCCCGGCCGCACTGGGGCAAGGTGTCGGCGGCGAGTGCCGAGCGGTTGCACGAGGCGTACCCGCGGCTGTCCGACTTCGCGGCGCTCGCCCGCGACCTCGACCCGACGGGGCGGTTCCGGAACGCGTTCCTCGCGCGCATCCTGAGCTGACCGGGTGGCCCCGACCGGGTGCCGACGGTCGGGGCTCACAGCCGGTTCGGATGACATCTCCGGCCGATCCACCGCGGCGTTCCTGAGCGCTCACATGTGCGATCACAAAGGTTGGGGCATGGCGAACCTCAACCGCATCATCGGCATGGCCGGCAAGGTCATCGACAAGCAGCTCCAGAAGCGCGGGCAGGCGGGACCCGCGGCCGGCGCCGGGCAGCAGCAGGGCGGGAGCGACTGGCGTGACATCGTCCGGAACGCGGCGGACCGGCTGACCGGCGACGACCGGAGCCGACAGTCGCAGCAGCACGGACAGCAGTACGGCCAGGGCCAGGCGCCGCAGGGCCGGGCCCAGTACGGCCAGCCGCAGGACGGTCGGTCGCCGCAGGGCCACGTGCCGTCCGGGCAGCCGCGACAGCCGCAGCGCGGACAGGTCGACCCGGACCAGGTCGCGATCGCCAAGTACGACTACCTGCTCCGGACCGCGCCGCCGGAGCAGCTCGAACAGGTCCACCACGACGCCTTCGCCCGCCTCACGCCCGGGCAGCGTCAGCAGATCCGCGACCGACTGAACTCCGAACTGCCCCCGCACGAACACCTCCGCGACGACTCGGCGGGCGGGATGGCGCGTGCGATGACCCGGGGCGAGGTCGCCCGGCCCGGCCTCGTCCGGCGGGTGCTCGGCGGTGCCGGCTCGGCCGGACGTGGCCGCGGCGGCGCGTTCGCCGGTGGGGCTGCGGTCGGTGCCGGTGCGATGGCGCTCGGCGGCCTGGGCGCGGCGGTCGCCGGCGGTGCGGTGCTGAGCGCCGCCGCGGGTCCGGTGCTGGCCGAGGCCGCGAACCTCGGGGTCGACTTCGAGGGCATCGCGTCCGGGTTCGGCGACCTCGGGCTCGCGGACCTCGGCGGTGGTGTCGAGGGGATCGCGGGCGAGGGCGAGCAGCTCCTCGGTGGGCTCGGGGAGCAGGTCTCCGGCCTCGGCGAGCAGGCGTCGAACCTCGGCAACGACTTCCTCGGGGGACTGTTCGACCGGTGATCGTGGGCGACCCGCCCGTGCGTGGCGGGCGGGACCCGTCGCCTGCCGCAGCCGCCGTCCGTCACGACCGGGTCAGGGCGTCCCCGACGGTGCTCCGGTAGTACAGGACGGCCCGGCCGTACCGTGACCGGTTCAACAGCCCGCCCCGCTCCATCACCCGCAGGTGCTGGTTGACCGCCGAGGTCGACACCCCGAACCGCAGCGCGAGGTCCGTCGACGACGCCGGCTCGCCGAGCGCTTCGAGCAGCGCGGCGCGGGTCGCTCCCAGCAGGTCCCGGACGGAGCCTGCGTCCGGGTGGCCGGAGGTCGACCACATCGCCCCCTGTCCGCGCGCCGGGTACATCACGGTCGGCGGCAGGTCGTCGTCGATCGGCACCGAGGCGCGCACCACGAACATCGACGGCACCAGCGTCAGGCCCTCGCCGCCGATCGGTCGGTCGCGCGCGACCGGGCTCGTCAGCTGCACGTCGAGGTCCGTGCCGTCGTACCGCACCGATTCCGACAGCCCGCCGAGCACCGTGCCGATGCCCGCGTGCGCCGCGGTGCGCGCCCGGTGGCTGATGTCCGCCTGCAGCACGGCACGCATCCGGGCCCAGTGCGGCGCGAAGCAGAGCTCCCACGCCGTCGCGAGCGCCTGCTGCAGCCGCTCGACGACGGCCTCGTGCCGACCGGTGAAGACCGGTGGCACGGTGCCGTGCACCCGCTCGAGGTCGGCGACGATCCGCGCGCGGGGGAGTCTCCCGAGTGCCCGGAGCTCCTCGTCGAACAACGTCAGCGGTGACGCCGGCCGGGGGTTGACGAAGTCGGCCACCCACCGGCGCTCGTCCACGAGACCGAGCAGGACCTCGTCGTCGAGCAGCGGACGGACGGCGGCGATCCGGTCGAGCCACGGCTGCTGCAGCGGGTAGCGATCCGGTGCGCGGAACGCGCGGAGCCCGAGGCCGAGTTCGGAGAGGGGCGAGATGCCGAACCGGATCGCCGAGACGTCACTCGGTTCGAGGTGGTACCGGATCATGAAGCCCCACGCTACATCCGTTGTCCAGACACCCGCGTGCCTGCGAGAACTGGACCATGAGCACCACCGCGGCGTCCCGGGTCCCGATCACCACACTCGTCCGGGACGACCGGGTGCTCCGACGCCTGCTCGTCGTCACCTTCGTCGACACCCTCGGGCGCGGCGCGTTCTTCACCCTCACCACGCTGTACCTCACCACGATCGTCGGCATCGCCCCGGTCGTCGTCGGACTCGGGCTCACGGTCGCCGGGGCGGTCGGCGTCGCGAGCTCGCTCGTGTTCGGGCACCTCACAGATCGGCGCAGCTCCCGCCGGATGCTCGTCTGGCTGCACGTCGTCCAGGGCCTCGCCCTCGTCGGGTACGTCGTCGTGCACGACCTGCCGACCCTCGTGCTGACGGCATCCGTGGTGACGTTGGCGCAGCAGGGCGGCGGCTCGGTGCGCTCGGCCGCGGTCGGGCGGGCGTTCCCCGGGAACGAGCGGGTCCGGGTCCGGGCGACGATGCGGACCGTCACGAACGTCGGCATCGGGCTCGGCACGGCGTTCGCGGCGATCCCGCTCGCCGTCGGGACGGGTGCGGCGTACCGGGTGACGATGGTCGCGGCGGGTCTGCTCTTCCTCGCCTCCGCGGTGCTCGTGCTCGGTCTGCCGGCGGCACGGATCGACGCCGCGTCCGCAGAACGGACCGACACCGGGACGGTGGTCGTCCGGACCCCCGCCGGACGGAGCCCGTACCGGGACGTGCGTTTCCTGACGATCACGATCCTCACCGGGGTGTTCGGCATCCAGTTCGGCCTGTTCGAGGTCGCCGTGCCGCTCTGGGTCGTGCAGCACACCGTCGCACCGGACGTCCTGGTGTCGCCCTTGCTCCTCGTGAACACGATCGCCGTCGTCCTGCTGCAGGTCCGGATGAGCCGGGGGACGGACACGGTCGCCGGTGCCGCCCGGGTGATGCGGTACGCGGGCTGGCTGATGGCCCTCGCGTGCGGGCTGTGGGCGGCGGCCGGCTGGGTGCGGGGCGACGACTGGGTGCCGATCGCGCTCGCGGGGGGACTCCTCGTCGTCGCCGCGGTCACGCACTCCCTCGCCGAGATCACCTCGAGCGCCGCCGGCTGGGCGCTGAGCTTCGAGCTCGCGCCGGCGGACCGGGTCGGCGCGTACCAGGGCGTCTACGGCACGGGGTTCGCCGTCGGTGCGATGGTCGCGCCGACGGTGGTCACGGTCACGGCGATCGACCTCGGGACCCCGGGCTGGGCGGTCCTCGCCGTGGTGTTCCTCGGCGCGGCACTCGGCACCGCACACGTCGCCCGACGGGCGGCGTCACCGGCCGTCCCGACGCCCGCCGAGCCCGCTCGGCCGGACGACCCCGAGACGCATCGGGAATAGACCGGGGGCGCACCGCGATTGGACCGTTACGTCGTGCGACGTCCCGTCGCGCCCGGGATTCGGACGCCGTCCGATCCCGGTGCCAGGATGGACGCCGCGCCGACATCAGGACCGGTCCTGCACCCGGACCACGGCGACGCGTCGCGGCCACCCCACGGCCGCGCACCACCACTTCCCCACGAGGAGCACCACCGTCATGAGACGCCCCAACCGCCTGACGATCACCGCTGCGGTCGCCGCAGCAGCAGCCCTGGTCCTCGCCGGGTGCTCGGGCGGCGGCGCGTCGGACGACGCCTCGGGCGGCACGTCCAAAGGCGGCACGCTCAACATCCTGACCACGCCACCGCGTGCACCTCGACCCGGCGACCAGCCAGAACCTCAACATCACGACGCTCGGCTTCGTGCTCCGTCGCCTGACCGCCTGGACGTCGAGCCCGGCAAGACGGCCAAGGTCGTCCCCGACCTCGCGACGAACACCGGCGACTCGAGCGACGGCGGCAAGACCTGGACCTACCACTCAAAGAAGGGGCTGAAGTTCCAGGACGGCACCGAGATCACGACGAAGGACATCAAGTGGGGCATCGAGCGCTCGTTCGCGCCGACGCTCACCGGTGGCCTGAGCTACCACAAGTCGCTCCTGGTCGGCGGTGACAGCTACAAGGGTCCGTTCGACGGCAAGACCCTCGACAGCATCGAGACCCCGGACGACTCGACGATCGTGTTCAAGCTCAACGCGGCCTACGGCGACTGGCCGTGGATCGTGTCGATGCCGGCGTTCGCCCCGGTCCCCGAGGGCGACGGCACGGACACCGGCGCGTACGACGCCAAGCCGGTCGCCTCCGGTCCGTACGAGGTGCAGTCGAACACGCAGGGCTCGCAGATCACCCTCGTCCGGAACAAGGAGTGGAGCGCGTCGACGGACTCCGTGCGCACCGCCGGTCCGTCGAAGGTCGTCTTCAAGGAGAGCCAGGACCCGTCGACCGTCACCCAGACGCTCATCGCCGACAACGGCGACGCGAAGGACTCGTTCGGTGCGACCTACCTCGGCGCTGCCGAGCTGAACCAGGTCCGCTCGAACCCGGCCGCCCAGGACCGCCTTGCCACGTCGAAGGCCGGCCCGATCAACTACCTCGCGATCAACACGCAGAAGGGCTCGCTCAAGGAGCTCAAGGTCCGGCAGGCCCTGCAGTACGCGGTCGACAAGAAGTCGTACCGGATCGCCGCCGGTGGTGCGCTCGCCGGCTCGTACGCGACCACGCTCATCACGCCCGGCATCGCGGGGCGCCAGCAGTACGACCTGTACGAGCCGGGCGCGACCGGTGACGTGGCGAAGGCGAAGAAGCTCCTGCAGGAGGCGGGCGTCTCGGACCTGAAGCTCACCCTGGTCACCCAGAACGACTCCGCCAACCTCGCCGAGGCGCAGGCGATCCAGGCGGGCCTGAAGCGCGCGGGCATCGCCGTGACGCTGAAGCCGCTCGACATCGACTCGTTCTACACGGCGACGACGGACGGCGACGACTTCGACCTCGCGATGTTCAGCTGGCAGCCCGACTTCCCGAGCGCCAACGCGAACATCCAGCCGCTGTACGACTCGTCGCAGATCGGCGGGGGCGGCTACAACGTCTCGAAGTACAGCAACCCCGAGGTCGACGCGCTGATCAAGGAGGCGACCGGCACGATCGACCAGCAGGACGCCCAGAAGCTGTGGGCCGAGGCCGACAAGAAGATCATGGCCGACGCGCCGATCGTCCCGCTGACCTACGCGAAGCAGTCCTTCCTCGCCGGCTCGAACGTGCAGAACTTCCGGATCGCGGACTTCCCGGCGTACCCGAACTACCTCAAGGTCTCGCTCGCCAAGTGAGTGCTCCGCTGCTCGAGGTCGAGGGGCTCCGCGTCGCGTTCGACGACGCGGAGCCCGTCGTCCGTGACGTCTCCTTCTCCCTGACGCCCGGCCGCGTGCTCGCCCTCGTCGGCGAGTCAGGGTCGGGCAAGTCCGTCAGCGCGATGAGCGTGCTCGGCCTGCTGCCCCCGGACGCCCACGTCACCGGGAGCATCCGGTTCCGGGGTGCCGAGCTCGTGGGCGCGTCGGACGACGACCTCCGAGCGGTCCGCGGCGCCGGGATCGGCGTCGTGTTCCAGGAGCCGATGAACTCGTTCACCCCGGTGCTCTCGATCGGCACCCAGATCGCCGAGGCGATCACGGCGCACCCGACGGACCTCGACCGCCGTGCCGTGTCGGTGCGCACCGACGAGCTGCTTCGCGCCGCCGGCCTGTCCGACCCGGCCCGGATCCGGAAGGCCTACCCGCACGAACTCTCGGGTGGACAGCTCCAGCGGGCGATGATCGCCATGGCGCTCGCGGGCGACCCGGTCGCGCTCATCGCGGACGAGCCGACGACCGCGCTCGACGTCACGGTGCAGGCCGGCGTCCTCGACCTGCTCCGCACGCTCGGTCGTGAGCGCGACCTCGCCGTCCTGCTCATCACGCACGACATGGGCGTGGTGGCGGACGTCGCCGACGAGGTGCTCGTGATGCGTCGCGGCGACCCGGTCGAGCACGGGACCGTGGCCGAGGTGTTCGCGCACCCGGACGCCGAGTACACGCGGGCACTCCTCGCGGCCGTCCCCGTCCTGGAGGCGCGACCCGCCTCGGCACCGCAGGCTGCGGACACTCCTGTGGTCGAGACTCGGTCCAGCGGACGAGATGCGGACACGGACGCTGCGGAAGTGTCCGCGGGGGCGAGTCTCGGGTCCCGCGACGCGAGCCGCATGCGGGAGCCGAGCCGCGCCTCCCGGCCCCTCGTCGCGCAGCTGCGCGACGTCGCCGTGCGCTACGCACGCCGCGGAGCACCCACCGTCTCCGGCATCGACTTCGCGCTCCACGCGGGCGAGACCCTCGGGCTGGTGGGGGAGTCGGGATCCGGCAAGTCCACCATCGGACGGGCGCTGGCCGGCCTCGTGCCGGTCGTCGCCGGATCCGTCGAGGTGGACGGCAGTGACCTCCGTACGGCCCGCGGCGGGCGGCTGCGGGAGCTGCGCAGTCGCGTCGGCATCGTCTTCCAGGACCCGGCGTCGTCGCTCAACCCGCGCCAGACCATCGGCTGGAGCATCGCCGAGCCGCTCCTCGTGCACGGCACCGCCTCGGCACCCGAGCGTGTCGAGCGGGTCCGCGAGCTCCTCGTGGCGGTGCAGCTGGACCCGTCGTGGGCCGAGCGCTTCCCGCACCAGCTCTCCGGCGGGCAGCGGCAGCGCGTGGCGGTCGCCCGCGCCCTCGCGCTCCGGCCCGCCCTCGTGATCGCCGACGAACCGACGTCCGCGCTCGACGTCACCGTCCAGGCGGCCGTGCTCGACCTGCTCGCGGCACTGCAGCAGGACTTCGGCTTCGGCATGCTCCTCATCAGCCACGACCTGGCCGTCGTCCGGCAGCTCGCCGATGAGGTGGTCGTGCTCCACGACGGCCGGGTGGTCGAGCGCGGGACGACCGACGCCGTGCTCGACGACCCGCAGCAGGACTACACGCGCATGCTCCTCGCGGCAGCGCCCGTCGCCGACCCCGTGCGACAGGCGGCCCGCCGCGACGCCTGGCGCGCATGGGAAGGGGTGGCCTCGTGACCGCCAACGTCGTCGACCGTCCGGTCTCGGCGGCCGCGAACCGCAGCACCGGGTTCCGCGCCGTCGTCCGCCGGGTGCGTCAGGACCGCTGGGCGGTGGCGTCCGCGATCGTCATCGCGGTGTTCGTCGTCGTCGCGCTCGCGGCGCCGCTCATCGCCGCCGTCACCGGCCAGGACCCGTACGGGTACCACATCGACGCGCTCAACTCGTTCGGTGCCCCGCGTGGCCCGGGTGGGGGGATCAGCGGCCAGCACTGGTTCGGGGTCGAGCCCCTGACCGGACGCGACCTGTTCGCGATCGTCACCTACGGCGCGCGGACCTCGCTCGGCATCGGCATCGCCGCGACCGTCGTCTCGATCGTCATCGGCGTGCTCGTCGGCGTCACCACCGGGTTCTTCGGCGGCTGGTACGACCGGGTGCTCTCGCGCGTGGTCGACGTGATCTTCGGCTTCCCGTCGCTGGTGTTCATGATCGCGCTGACCGCGATCGTCCCGACCTCGTTCCCGAAGCCGGTGCTCGTCGTCCTCGTCATCGGGTTCTTCGGGTGGCCGTCGGTCGCCCGTGTCGTGCGGGGGCAGACGCTCTCGCTCGTCACCCGGAACTACGTCGTCGCCTCGACCGCGATGGGCGCCGGACGCTGGCACGTCATCCGGACGCAGCTGTTGCCGAACCTCGCCGCGACGATCACGGTCTACGCGACGATCTCGATCCCGTCGATGATCGGTGCCGAGGCCGCGCTGTCGTTCCTCGCCGTCGGCGTCACCCCGCCGACGCCGTCGTGGGGGCGCAGCATCGGCGACGCGATCGGGTGGGTGCAGACCGACCCGATGTACCTCGTGTTCCCGGGCCTGGCGCTGTTCCTCATCACCCTGGCCTTCAACGTGCTCGGCGACGCCCTGCGTGACGCCCTCGACCCGCGGAGGAGCAACCGGTGAGCACCTTCCGCTTCATCGCGATCCGCGTGCTCGGCGCAGCAGTCGTCCTGCTCGTCGTCGCCGCGATCACCTACGCCCTGTTCATGCTGCTGCCGACGAACCCGGCGCGCGCGATCTGCGACAAGCCCTGCACGCCCGACCGGCTGCGAGAGGTGCAGGCGTTCCTCGGGACCGACAAGCCCTGGATCGCCCAATTCGGGGCGTACCTGGCCGGCATCTTCACCGGCCGGACGTTCGGTTCCGGTGCTTCCGTCATCCACTGTGCGGCGCCCTGCTTCGGCTACTCGTTCCAGCTGCACGACAGCGTCACGAACCTCATCCTCACGCGCCTGCCCGTCACCGCGTCGATCGCCGTCGGCGCAGCCGTGCTGTGGCTCGTCGCCGGTGTTGCCGGCGGTGCGCTCTCGGCCCTGCGCCGCGGCACGTACGTCGACCGCACCGTGATGACGATCGCGGTGGCCGGGGTGTCCGCACCGTCGTACCTCGTCGGACTGCTCGCGATCCTGCTGTTCGGGTTCGTGCTCGGTGTCCTGCCCACCAGCGGGTACGTCGCGTTCGGGGACGACCCCGTCGGGTGGTTCACGCACCTCGTGCTGCCGTGGTGCGTGCTCGCGTTCATCAGCGCGGCGATCTACGCCCGGCTGACCCGGGGCGAGATGCTCGAGTCGATGTCGCAGGACTTCGTCCGGACCGCCCGCGCGAAGGGGCTCCGGGAGCGCCAGGTCGTCGTCCGGCACGGGCTGCGGACCGCGATCCTGCCCGTGGTCACCCTGTTCGGGCTCGACCTCGGGTCGCTCCTCGGCGGCGCCGTGATCACCGAGAAGGTCTTCTCGATGCAGGGGCTCGGCGCGCTGCTCATCGACGCGGTGCACACCCTCGACCTGCAGGTCGTCGTGGGCTTCACGCTGTTCTCGGCGCTGCTCATCGTCACCGCCAACGTGATCGTCGACGTCGTGTACGCGTTCGTCGATCCGCGAGTGCGGCGCCGGGCGTAGGGCCCGGCGGGACCGCGACCGCGACGCGGCGGGTGGGCTGTCGGGTCAGCGCTCCGCGTCGTCGCCGGCGCGGAGCAGCATGGGCACGAACAGTCCGAGCGCGAGCGCCAGGAGCGCGATCGTCCCGGCCACCGCAAGCCACACGCCGCCGACCGGGCCGGCACCTCCGAGGAGGGCGACGGCCACGACGGCGACCGCCTGGCTCCCGACCTGCACGGCGACGAACCGCAGTGCCGACGGCACGAGGGCGCGGAGCTGCACCCGGGCGGTGCGCGGCGTCCACGCCCAGAGCAGGCTCGTGGCGAGGACGAGGTGCGTCGTCACGAGGAGCACCGGGAGGGCCGTCCCGCCGATCCCCGCGAGGGCGAGCTGCGCCACGAGGAGCGCCGCGAACGGACCACGGGGCACGACCGCTGCAGCAGCCGCGAGCCCGATCGCGACGACGAGCCAGCCGCTCGCCCCGACCTCGACGACCGATCCGACGACACCCGCGACGAGGCCGAGCGCCCCGATCGTCCACGCCGGGACCGCCGGACCGATCGACGGCGCGCCGCTGCGCTCCGCCCTCGACCCGGCGGTCATCCGGTCCGCCGGGTGCGGCTGAGCAGGCGGAGTTGCACGGCAGGTGTGTCCCCGTCACCGGTGCGCCAGTGGATCAGCTCGACGCCGGTGGCCGTCATCTCCGTGAGCCGGTCGGACCGTTCGAGGGCGATGAGCCGGGACGCCGTGCGCTCGAGACGGCTCGCTCGCCGGAGGTCGGCGGCCGGGAGCACGTCGACGGCCACGACCCGGTGCCCGGTCGCCGCCCAGGTCACGGCCATCGTCGACGCCTGGTCGTCGAGGAAGGTCGAGAGGACCACCACGAGGGACGCTGCCGGGACGAGCGGCATCCGTGCCGCGGTCGTCGCGTCCGGCTGCGGCGTCGCCTGGGCGATGGTCGTCCGGAGTCGCTCGAGGTGCCGGGTCCCGCCGCCGGGCTCGACCGACCGCGCGGTGCCCGCGAGGTCGCGGAAGCCGACCCGGTCGCCGGCGCTGATGTACGCGGTCGCGAGGGAGACGGCTGCTTCGCGAGCGAGGTCGAGCGACGTCGCCTGGTGGGAGCCGTACCGCGCGCCCGTCCACCGGGTGACGTCCGCGCCGAGGTCGTCCCGGCTGTCGAGGACGAGCACGACGAGGGCGTCCGCGGTGGCGAAGGTCCGGCGCACGTAGAGCTCTCCCGGGCGCTCCGCTCGCCGAGCGGTGCGCCGCCAGTCGATCCGCCGGAGCCGGTCACCCGGAGCGAAGAGCGCGACGTCGCGGAACTCGCCGCCGTCACCCGGGCGCGCAGAACCGTGCACACCCGTGATGCCCGTCACCCGGCTCGGCATCGGGAGGTGCTGCATGCGCAGGTGCGGGGGTGGGACGACCGCGGACCGCACCGGGCCGGCCTCGGGCACCGAGACCGCGGTGCCGCCCCGACCGAGGAGCGACAGGTGCGTCCGCAGGACCTCCTGCGGCCCGGAGTGCGTGACCGGGACGCTCCCGCGCAGCCGCCTGGCGCGTCGAGGGTCGACCACGACGACGTGCCGCCGGTCGCCGACGACCCGGAACTCGACGGCGACCGCCTCGGCGGCGGACGGCACGGCGACCTCCGTCCGGTACGCCACACCCCGGCCGGAGTCGGACGGCTCGAGCGTGGTCGTCGTCCGGACGGGCGTCGTGTCGAGTCGGGGCCGGGCACCGAAGGCGGCCGTCACGAGGGCCGGGAGCGCCACCACCGCGAGTTCGGGGCGTCCGGTGACGAGGCCGAGCCCGGCGAGCAGCACGCCGACGGCGAGCCCGAAGACGAGTGCCGGGTTCCGCACCCACCGCGGCGACGTTCCGGACCCGGCCACCGGGCGGACTGGCGGGTCGTCGAGAACGCTCACCGCGCCTCCAGGCCAGACGCTCGCGCCCCGACCACCGGCGGGCCCGGCACCTGCGCGACGATGCCCCGCACGATCGCCGCGGGGTCCACGCCGTTCGCCCACGCCTGCGGTGTCAGTGAGATCCGGTGCGCGAGCACCGCGTCGGCGGCGGTCTTGACGTCCTCGGGGGTGACGAAGTCGCGTCCGTCCATGACGGCTCGCGCGCGGCCGACGAGCATGAGCGCCTGCGCACCACGCGGTGACGACCCGACCTGCACGTCGCGGTGGGTGCGCGTGGCGGCCGCGAGGTCGACGCAGTACAGCGCCATGTCCTCGTCGACGTGCACCCCCTCGACCGTCGCCTGCATGCGCAGCACGTCGGTCGCGTCGACCACGGCGGACACCGTCGCGACCTCCTGCCGTCGGCCGATCCGGTTGAGGAGCACCTGCTGTTCCCCCTCGCGCGTCGGGTAGCCGACCGAGAGGCGCACCATGAACCGGTCGAGCTGCGCCTCCGGGAGGGCGTACGTCCCCTCGTACTCGATGGGGTTCGACGTCGCGATGACGTGGAACGGGCGGGGGAGCGGGAAGCCCTCGCCCTCGACCGTGACCTGCCCCTCCGCCATCGCCTCGAGGAGCGCCGACTGGGTCTTCGGCGAGGTCCGGTTGATCTCGTCGGCGAGGAACATCCCGGTGAACACGGGCCCGGGCGGAAAGACGAAGTCCGCGGTCGCCGGGGCGTAGACGAACGACCCGGTGATGTCGGCGGGCAGGAGGTCCGGGGTGCACTGCAGCCGACGGAAGTCGAGACCGCAGGCGGCCGCGAGGCTCCGCGCCGCGAGCGTCTTGCCGAGGCCGGGGACGTCCTCGAACAGGACGTGGCCGCCGGCGAGGATGCTCGCGAACGCCAGCTCGAGCGGCTCCCGCATCCCGACGACGACCGCGCCGACCGTGTCGAGGACGTCACGGCTGCGGGCGGCGACGTCGGCGATCGGGAGCGGCTGGGAGCTCTGCGTCGTGGTGTCGGTCACGGGTGCCTCTCGGTCGTGGGTTCCAGGGTCTCGAGCGCGGTGAGGACGCTCGCGAAGGTGGTGAGGTCGATCTCGGACCGCCGCTCGCGCACCAGGACGGCGACCACTGCCGACGGCAGGACGGCCTCGATCGCCGTCCGGTCGCCGGGGTCGTCGAGGTCGAGTCGGTGGCGCGTCCACAGGCGGTGGCGAGCCACCGCACGGACGCGGGCGAGTGTCCGCTCGGGCACACCGCCGTGGGCGCGCAGCGACCACGCCGTCTCGGACAGCTCGCGTCGAGCGCCGGGTTCGGAGCGGACGGGAGGCACGGGCCAGGTCAACGGGACGTCCTCACGGACGGCGCTCCACGTCAGACCCACCGCGGCGACGACGCCTCCGACGGCGAGCGATTGCACGACGCCGACGCCGAAGAACCACGTGAGCGCCGCGGCGACGACGGCGAGCACCAGGACGCCGATGGTGCGGCCGCGGGTCACGTGCGGCCCGTCGGGGCGTCGGCCCACTGCGCGTCGAGCGTTCGCAGCGCGGTCCGCACGGCGGCGACGTCGGCATCGGTCGCCGGGGCTCCGCCGAAGCGCACTGCGAGGTAGCAGCGCCGGAGGGTGCCGAGCGCGGTCTCGTTGACGTCGAGCTGCCGGAGGATGCGGGTCGTGAACTCCGTCGGCGTCTCGGCAGCTCCGCGGCGGAACCCGGCGTCCTCCGCCGACTCCTGCAGGCCGACCCAGGCCGCGGTGACGGCGTCGGAGGGGTCCCGGGGTCCCGCCAGCACCTCGAGCGCACGGCCGATCCCGCGACGCAGGTGCTGGCGCCCGACCTCGGTCGAGGGGTCGACCGGCACCTCGACGGCGAGGCCGGCCACGTCGATCGCGTCCGGACGCGTGGGACGGCGCCGTTTCCGCAGGAGGTGGAGGACCACGAGCACCAGGAGCGCCGCGACGACCACTCCCAGGACGACGAGGACCCATGACGCGTCGACGTGCTCGGCGGCCCGTGCTCCGAGCGGCTGCGGCTCGTCGGTTGCGGGCGGTGACGCGGTCGGCTCGACGACAGGAGCGCGGGCGGGCGCGACCGTGGGGGACCAGCGGGCGCCGGTCAGGACGGGCCGCGCGCCGATCGTGGCCGCGACGACGACCAGTGCGCCGAGGGCGAAGGCGGCGACGGGGACAAACGGGAAGCCGCCGCGGTGCGGACCGTCGTCGTTCGCCATGGATCCACGCTACCCCGCGTCGCGTGCGCTCAGCCGTCGACCGGCTCCGCCGACCGTGCAGCCCGGACGATCTGCCAGACCGCGAGGGCGACGACGACCGCTCCCACGGACCCGGCGATCCACGACCCGGCGACGCCGAGCACGGGCGCGGTCTCGCAGGAGCTCGTGGCGTGGCCGGGAGCGGCGTCGGAGCAGCTGGTCACCTGGACCAGGAGCAACCAGAGCACCGTCACGGCCACGATGACCGCCACCGTGCTCCACCCCACCACTCGCTCCACGACCTGCTCCGTCCCCCGACGTCTCCGTGACGACCAGGCTCGCACGGTCCGGGCCGATCGCCGGTCTCGATCGCGCAACGGGACCTGGGTGTGTCAGCCGGTCGGGCGGTCGTCCCGCGGCGTCAGCCGGTCGGGCGGTCGTCCCACGGCGTCAGCAGGTCGGGCGGTCGTCCCGCGGCGACGGCCTGGAGGCGCGCCCCGCGTCCGTCACGCCGGGCGCGGTGATCCGCTGTTCCCGCCTGCGCGCTCGCGAGACGACGACGATCGTGCCGGTGGCCGTCGCTGCCGCGACGGCTGCGAGGCCGACCCAACCCGGCAACGGCAGCAGGGCCGAGAACACCGGACCGAGCACCGGTGCTGCAGCGAACGTCCCGGTCACGATCGCCGTCAGGAGCACGACCGCCGCGACGGCTCCGAAGGCGCTCGGTGGTCGACGGCGCAGGCACCAGTCGGGCAGGCCGGAGAGGGCTCCGGCAACGAGGCCGAAGAAGAACGCACCGACGACCGCGAAGGCCAGCACGGGGATCATCATGACGAGGAAGGGCGCACCGGTGAGCGACTGCTCGACGATCATGCCCACGAGCGTCCAGAGGACCGGGACCGCGACGACGGCGATCGCTCCCGCCCACGCCGTCGTCAGCGGCAGGACGGACAGGAGCGTCCGGCGCGTGGCAACGTCCTCGCTGTTCATCGCGTCCTCGTCGGACGTGGTGTCTCCGCTGCTCGTCAGGTCCCCCGGCACGGCCACAACCCTAGGGGCCGTCGCTGGACGCGGCCGATCCGTGCCGCCCGGGTCGCAGCGTCCGGGGAGGAATCGGCGACTGATCAGGTGCCCGTGACGTTGTGCGCTCGGAAGAAGTACCCGTCCTGTCCGGCGGGGTAGGGCTCCACCTCGAAGCGCACGCCCTGACCGGGCCGCAGTGAGAGGAAGCCGGAACCTCTGAGGACGGAGAAGTGCACGAAGACGTCGGACTCGAGCGCCTTCGAACGAAGCGCACCCTAGCCGTCGTCGTCGCTCCACCAGACACAAACGCCTTCGACGATCCGCACGACCGCAACGTACCGCGCCGCGGCGTCCGGCAGCCGATCGTCGAGTGAGACAGGTCGAGCAGGTGTCGCGACCACGTACGCCGCGAGGAGGCGACTACGGATGAGCGCCGCGAGGAGACGGGCTCGGCGTATTCGCGAGTTCAGTCAACAGTCGTGTCGGCCACCATCCGTGAGCCGTGGTGAACGCAAGCAAGCACCAACCTCCAATCGCGATACGCCAGTCAGGGAGGTAAGCGTCGTAGCCCGGCATCCCGCCGAAGGAGGGGAACCGGGTGATACCAGCTTCGCCGACGAACCAGGCGAGTACGGCGATGATCAGTGACACCCCCACCGCGACCAGCGTCACCGCCGGGTGCCCAAGCCACCACCGGCGAAGAAGCGGGATCGCTCGGAGTGGAAGCCCGACGGCAAGTGCGGCGATCGTCGTCGCCGCAGCGACGACAGCGATCTCCACGGCGGTTTCGATCCCGTCAGCCACGCTTGCGAAGAGGAACGAGCCGTCTAGGTACAGGACGGCGCCGCAGATGACCATGTGAATCGGCATCGCCGACCACGCCAGCCTGGCAGGACTCATGCGCCTCACCCTGTCGCACGTCAGCCTCGCGGTACAGCCCGTGAGGAGGGGCCAAAGACGTCCAGAAGCCGATCGTCAGCGGTCGTCGGTGTCCTCTCTCACGTCTCTGCGCCGGCGGATAGCTCGGAGAATCGTTCTCCAGCTAGCGAGGTACACAACAAGGCCGATTGCGATGGCGATCGGCTGAGGGACGCCTACGAGCACGAGTAACACGGCCGCGAGGAGCGCTGCCAGGAAAGCTCCGAGGAGAAGCAAGGTCTGCAAGTTGCGCAGCCGCCGCTCGGCTCTGGTCGCTCGCACGTTCTGAACCTAACAAGAGTGTCCGCCAGGCGACCGGCTGTCGAGATGCGAGCCGTAGCCTGCATTGCCGACTGGTTTGATGAACTGTGCGACGACAACCCGGAGAACCGAACACGCGCATGCCCGACCTGGCACTCGTGCTGGCGCTCGTCGCCGGATTCTTCTGGCTCGTCGCGCTGACGCTGCCGATCTACTTGCTCGCCGTCATCGGCAACCTCCCCGGGGAGGACCCTGAGCGCGCCGAGCGGTCCATTGTCATCGCTTCCGGCGCTTCCGGCGCTTCCTTGAGTTCCGTGCTCCTCGCGGTCCCTGCGACGATCGGCTCTTTCGTTGTGCGCCGCGCAGGAGTCCGCAGAACCAGCGCCGGAGCGGAATCGACCTGAGATCCGGGTCCGATAGCCGATCCAGCTCCGGACGCTGTGGGAGGCTGTCTGTGTGAGTTCCATCGAGGTGGTTGAGGGTCGGAGCCCTGGTGACACGCGGCGGATTCTCGAGGCGTTGCCTGACTGGTTCGGCGACCCTGTCGCGATCGACAACTACGTGTCTGCGACCGAGGATGTTGCGTTCGGAAGTCTGCTCGCCGTGGGGCCAACGGGAGTGGTCGGGATCGCGCTGACGCGCCGCTGCTTCCGGGAGGCTGCGGAACTCCACCTCATCGCAGTCGACCCGACGCAGCGCGGGTCCGGTGTCGGAAGAGCCCTGGTTGAACACCTCGTCGATACGCTGCGAACCGACGGCTGCACGTTGCTCTCGGTGCACACGGTCGGACCGTCGTTCGAGCACGAGCCGTATGCGCAGACGCGCGCCTTCTACCGCAGCGTGGGGTTCATGCCGCTGGAGGAGCACGACGGCCTCGATTGGTCCGGTCCGACGCTCATTCTGGTCCGGCCCATGGGCGGCGCACGATAAGCAGAGCGTGACTCGTTGGTGGATCCTCTTCAGGACAAGATTGTGAGGAGCCGGTTCCCGAAGAGTGCTGCGTAGCGTCCCTGCCTCCCCAGAATCTGCGTTACGTGGTCGGCGATCCGTGGGAGTTGAGCGAAATCGTCAAAGCCGGAGAGGATCAGGACGAGGCCGGTCTCGGTCGCGTCCCACCCGTAGTCCGCCTCGGCTACGTCTGACATGCAGTCGTTGAGCGCGTCCAGGTTCTTCCCGAAGTGGCTGGGGAACTGGAGGGCCGTCGCGAAGGCGATGTGCATCTGCTTGTCTTCTCTCCAGGTTCCGGCGTCCAGCTCGATGACCCGGTAGCCCTCGCGCCGAAGCCAGGTCTCGGCGTTGCGCACCGCCGCATCGCCTTGCAGCCTGCGGACGAATCCGTCGCGGGCAATCTCGAAGTCCAGCCTGTTGCCGAAGATGTCGTCGGTGGAGAACGCGGGCACGCTCGAACCGTAGTACTTGAGGTCAGAGAACGGCCGCGACCGATCTCGCAGAACGAGCCGTCGCTGCCCATCAACGTCTCCGATCGGGATCCTGATGCCCGTCCGGTAGCCGGTGCATCTTCGGACTCGATCGCCCGCGGACGCATCTTCTGATCGCTGGACTTCGGTCTGTCTAACATGCACGGTCCGGAGAACGTCTCACTCACGGTCCGCCATGTGGACGCTGTGCGACCCCTGTGCTCACGCCCCCTCCCACCACCGCAGCACACGCGTTCCGACGAGCGTGAGCCAACGGGACGGCTCGCCAGCCGGGACGTCCACCTCGAACCACTGCCGACCGGGCGGACGCTCGCCCTGGAGGCAGCGTCCGTCGGCGCCCCGTGCGGCGCGGACCACCTCGATCGCCTCGGCGGCGCGGGGGTCCGGCGCAGCTCCGTCCCGGAGCGCCGCAGCCCGGAGGTGGTCGGTCGCGCGGAGCACGGTGTACTTCCAGCGGAACGGGTACGCGAACTCCGTGGCCCAGGGACCGACGAGCTCGCCGTCCGACTTCCGGTGGAGGAGTCGCCGGTCGAGCAGGTAGTCGGCACCCCGGTGGCGGGCTTCGCGCAGCTCGTCGGCGAGGGGGTGCCGACCGTCGGTCAGCACCTCGTGCTGCAGGAGCCCGTCGAGCACGTTGAGGGTGGAGTGGAACGAGGACACGGTCGAGCCCTCGACCCAGTCGCAGTTCCACCCGCCGTCGCGCAGCTGGTGCTCGAGCAGCCACTGCGCGATCCCGTCGACGTCGGCTCCGAGCCACGCTCCGTTCGCGAGCGTGAACGCGTTGATGCAGCAGTCGACCTCGCCGCCCCAGTACGGCAGCTCGTCGTACTCCCACCGGCTGTTCGCGTCGAGCCGTGCGGCGGTGTCCCCGAGGACCGCGGCATCGAGGCCCCACTCGCGCAGGGCGTTGAGCGACCAGGTCGTCGCGGTGTACGGCTGGCCGGGACCCTCGGGCTCGGGTTCGGCGGGGAAGTACGCGCCGCCGGCCCACTGTCCGTCCGGGTCCTGGCGGGCGAGCAGTGCTGCGCCGAGGCCCTCGGTCGCGACCCGGGCGCGGGTGGTCTGCCACGTCGACTCGGGGGCGCCGACGAGGTCGCGCTCCACCTGCCACCGGAGGGCCGGGTCCGAATCGAGGAGCCAGCCGACCACCGTGTCGTCCATGGCGCGGAGACTACCCCGACCACGGCGCGGGGACGACCCTGACCACGGCACTCGGACGCCCGCGCACGACCAGCGCACAACCGAAGTCCGTCCGAGCCGCGCGCGCCCGTGGTTCGGGCGCACTTCGGTTGTGCAGCGCCGAGCCGAACCGGGCCCGACCACGGCGCGCGGGCCCCCGCGCCTCAGCCGACGTACCGGTACGACCCGCCGTCGTCCGTCCGCTCGAGCACGCCGAGGTCCACCGCGTCGCGCCGCACGACGGCGACGTCCTCGGCGAACATCGCGATCGCGGCGTTGAGCACCGGCTCGGGGACCGCCCGGCCGGTCCCGAGCCGGTCGAACACGAGCCCGACGATGCGGACGGACAGCGGGTGGCGTTGGTCGTCCGGCGCCGGCATGCGTGCGATCCGGTCGAACTCGAGCAGCGCCGCCGGCGACTGCAACCGCTGCACGTCCTGCGCCGTCCGCCCGAGCAACGGCGTGTCCGGGCCGTCGTCCCCGACCCAGTCGAAGGCCCGGACGGCGGCGCTCGTCCGCTCGTCGAGGGCTGCGCCGCCGACGATCGCTGCCCGGAGCGACGGGCTCGACAGCACCGCGACGGCCTGGCGAGCCCGTGCGACCGAGTCGCGCAGGGACATCAGAAGTAGGTGATCCCGTGCGGCGCCCGCGGCGGGGTCAGCATCGCCCGCAGCAGTGCCGGCGCCGCGGGGTCCGTCGCGCGCAGCAGGCCGGCCGCGGCGAGCGTCGTCGGCGAGACCGACCCGATGAGCACCGCGCCGAGGTCCGCGACGTCGAGCTGGATGTCGGAGGCGGCCGCGTCGGCGTCCTCGGCGGTCCGTGTGACGGTGCCGCGCCCGTCGTGGACGTCCAGCCGGTACGTGCCGGCCGCGTGGCCGAGCGCGTCCGTCACGGCGAGCGTCAGCGAACCGTCGACGGCGTACGGCCGCGAGGCGAGGACCCGCTCGACGTCGAGGACGCGGAGCCAGACGTGGTCCTCCTCGTGGTCGACGTCGTACGCGCGGTTGTCGCCGAGCGCCACGACGATCGGGTCGTCGAGCCGCGAGCGGCTGTACGTGACGACGTCGTTGAGGTCGATCGAGAGCAGGAACTCCCAGAGCGACAGGTAGGCCTCGTCCGTCGCGTAGACCAGATCGACGATCTCGAGCGTCGTGTCGCCGTCGCGGCTCTCCTTGACGCGCCACGTCACGTAGCCGTCGACCTCGTCCGAGTCGTCGGGGCGGTGCACGGCGGCCCGGACGTCCTTCGCCTTCTCGCCGTCCCCGGTGCGCAGGCCGAACACGATGGGCCAGGTGCCGGTGTTCCGGACCATGGAGCCCGGCGTCCGTGCGTCGAACCGGTCGAAGACGGCCCGGCCGGGGCCGTCCGCGAGCCACTCGGGCGTGACGACGCTGACGACACCGGTGGTCGGGACGAGGAACGGCAGTGCACGCGCTCGGCGGACGCGGACGGCCCGCTCGCGGATCGCACTGCCGAAGCCGAAGCGGCGGTAGATGGTGCCCTCGGACGCCGTCAGCGAAGCGATCGCGTAGCCCTCGGCGACGCCGCGCTCGAGGGCGTGCGTCATCATCGCGCGGAGGATCCCGCGGCGGCGCTCGGTCGGTCGTACGGTCACGGCGGAGATCGCCTGGGTGTCGATCGACGAGCCGTCGCCCCAGCTCAGCGCCTTGCCGAACCAGGCGAAGGTGCCGGCCGGCCAGGTCTCGTCGACGGAGCCCGGCGCGGGACGGCGCACGTGGGCGCCGAGCCAGGTCTCGTCGTCGACGACGAAGTCCGCGACCATCTGCGCGGCCACCTCGCCCCCGGGGTGGGGCTCGTGGAACCCGAGCCCGACGGCCTGCATCCAGGCCTCGGTCTCGGCGTTCGGTGCCCCCTGCTCGTCCGTCCCGGGCGCGAAGGCGCGCAGCTCGTAGCGGTCGTCGAATGCCTCGTTGCTCACGTTCTCGACCCTATCGGGGTCGAGTGACGGAACGACAGGCAGACGGGCGTGCCAGGAGGCGCGGCTCGGCCCCGCCACCCGCCGCACGCGGGTGCGGATCACGCTGGCCCGCGCCGGCTCACTTCCCGGCGCGGCGTGCCGCGGATCGCGGCGGGTTCCGGCGCAGGTGCTCGCGGATCCGCCCGAGGACCCGGTCGAGCTCGGCGGCGTCGTCGTCCGTGATCGGTGCGAACAACAGCCCGTGCACGGTGCCGATGTGCCCGGGGAACACCGCGGCGAGGACGTCCCGCCCGGCGTCGGTCAGCGAGACCACGGTGCTGCGCTCGTCGTCGGGCGAGGGGCCGCGCGTGACGAGGCCGCGCTGCTCGAGCAGCTGCGCCTGGTACGTCAGGCCGCTCCGGCTGTAGACGACGCCGTCGGCGAGGTCCGTCATCCGCAGGTGGCCGTCGGGGGAGTCGCCGAGTCGGGCCAGCAGCTGGAACTGCACGTACGACAACCCGCCGGCGTCCTTGAGCTGCTGCTCGACCGAGGGGCGGAGGAGCGCGCTCACCTCGGTGAAGGCGAGGTAGGCGCGCAGCTGTGTCGGGGTGAGGGACGACGGGGTTCCGGACATGCCGCCATCCTACCTGTTGCTTCGAGTTCGAAGCAGTGGTACGGTCATACCAATCGCTTCGAATTCGAAGCACAACGCAGAGGAGTCCATCATGAAGGCAGTGCAGTTCCACGAGGTCGGCGGTCCCGAGGTCCTCACCTACGGCGACGTCGACCAGCCGGTGCCGGCCGCGGGCGAGGTCCTCGTCCGGGTCGCCGCGTCGGCGTACAACGCGGCGGACAACGGCATGCGCGGCGGGTTCCTGCCGATCCCCGTCGTGCTCCCGCACGTCCCCGGGTACGACGTCTCGGGCACGGTCGACGCGCTCGGGGACGGTGTCACGGAGCTCGCGGTCGGCGACGCGGTGATCGGGTTCCTGCCGATGGAGCAGGACGGCGGAGCGGCCGAGTACGTCGTCGCGCCGGCCGACGCCCTCGTCCCCGCGCCGACCAGCATCCCCCTGGCGGACGCCGCGGCCCTGCCGTCGGTGGCGCTCACGGCGTGGCAGGCGCTCTTCGACGAGGGGCGGCTCGAGGCCGGGCAGCGGGTGCTGATCGTCGGTGCCGGCGGCGTGGTCGGGAAGTACGCGATCCAGCTCGCGAAGCGCGCCGGCGTCGAGGTGATCGCCACCGCCAGCCCGCGGAGCATCGACGCCGTCCGTGCCGCCGGTGCCGACCAGGTCGTCGACCACACCACGACCGACGTCCTGCGGGCGGTCGACGGCCAGGTCGACGTCCTGCTCAACCTCGCGCCGATCGAACCCGAGCAGTTCGCCGCGTTCGTGGCCGCGGTCCGCGACGGCGGCGCGGTCGTGAGCACGACGGCGTTCATGGCGACCCCGGGGGACGAATCCCGCGGAGTCCGTGCGGCGACGGTGTTCGTGCTCCGGAACCGCGAGCGGCTGGCCGAGCTCGTGCGGCTCGTCGACGCCGGCGAGCTCACGGTCGAGGTGACGCGGCGCATCCCGCTGACCGAACTGCAGTCGCTGCACACCGAGGGTGCGGCCGGACGGATCGCCGGCAAGGTCGTCGTCCTCGTCTGAGTGACCAGCGACCCGGTGGGTGGGTGGTGACCCACCACCGGGCCGGGCCGGTCAGGGGGTGCCGCGCCGCGCCTCCTGGGCGACGACCTCGTCGAGGTCCGACAGCTTCCGCATCTGCTGCAGCGGCCGGGCCATCCGGTTGTTGCGCCGCAGCGCCGGCTCCGTCCGCGCGAGGAACGCCCAGTACCCCGCCGTGAACGGGCAGGCGTCCTCGCCGGTGCGCTTCGTCGGGTCGAACCGGCAGCCACCGCAGTGGTCGGACATCCGGTCGATGTACCGACCGCCAGACGCGTACGGCTTCGTCGCGACCATCCCGCCGTCCGCGTGCTGCGACATCCCGATGATGTTCGCCGGCATCACCCAGTCCGTGCCGTCGACGAACATGTCGGTGAACCACTCGGTCAGCTGGACGGGCTCGTAGCCGCGCTGCAACGCCCAGTTGCCGAGCACCATCAGCCGCTGGATGTGGTGCAGCCACCCGTGCTCGTGCAGACCGTCGACGGCGGTGCGGAGGCACACGGCGTCGATGTCGGACGCGTCCAGCTCCCGCCACCAGCGGGGGAGCCGCTCGTGGGCGTCGAGCGCGTTCTCGGTCGCGCCGTAGTCGTCGCCGAACCACCAGTACAGGTGCCAGACGTAGTCCCGCCACCCGGCGATCTGCCGGACGAAGCCCTCGACGCTCGCGAGCGGCGCGTCGTCGTCCCGGTGCGCCACGAGCGCCGCCTCGATCGCGTCGCGCGGGTCGAGGACACCGAGGTTCATCGGGACGCTGAGCAGCGAGTGCGCCATCGTCCAGTCGTTCGTCAGCGTGGCGTCCTCGAACGGGCCGAAGTCGTTCAGCCGACTCGACACGAAGTCCGCCAGTGCCCGCTGCGCCTCGTCGTGCGTCACGGCGAAGCGTCGACGGTCGTCCGCCCCGACGAACCGGGCGACACCGTCCCGCTCCCACCGGTCGAGGTCACGGCGGACCTCGTCGTCGATCGCGTCCTCCTCCGGCCACCACGGCTCCGGCAGGCCGAGCGTCGTCGCGCCCTTGGGCGGCGGTTCGCGGTTCTCGTCGTCGAGGCTGAACTTCCCGCCCACCGGCTTCTCCGAGCGCATCAGCCACCCCTCGCGCTTGCGGACGCGCTCGTAGAACGTCTCCATCCGGAACCGGCCGCTTCCCTGCGCGGCCCACTCGGCGAACTCGTCCTCGTCGGTGACGAAGCCGCGGCTCGGCAGCACCTCGGTACCCCGGCCCCAGTGCCGGACCTGCGCGCGGAGGGTGCGGGACGGCGGGTCCACCACCTCGAGGTCGTCGCGCCCGACCAGTGCGTCCTTGAGCGTCTCGACCCGGACGTGCTCGACGCGGTCGCCCTCGCCGGCGTCCCGGAGCTCCTGGACGCGGTGCCGGAGCGCGCTCAGCCACAGGTGCGCCTTGGCGCGGTGCATCGGCCTGGCGGTGAAGAACTCGCGGGCCTCGACCACCAGCAGTGGGCCGCCGTCGTCGAAGTCCGGCCCGTACTGCCCCGGCAGGATCAGGCGGCGTCGCGGACCCGCGCCGCCGGAGTGCTCGTCCGTCATGCGCCGGACGCTACGCGAGCGCCGACGGCCGGGCGCGGGACGTCCCCCGACTGCTCGGCGGGTTCCGGGCTGGGGGCACGCACACCGCGCCCGAGGTGTCCTGCCCCGACGCGCGGCCGCTGTGTAGGGTGACACGCATGCAGTGCATCTGAACCGCTTCCGACACCCACCAGCGCGCCACGTCGGCGCCGTCGAAAGGTTCACCATGTCTCGAACACTGCCCCTGCACGGCAAGACCGCCCTCGTCACCGGTGTCTCCCGACGCCGCGGCATCGGGTTCGCCGTCGCCTCGAAGCTCGCGTCGCTCGGCGCCAGCGTCGTCATCCACCACCACCGTCCGCACGACCTCGACCTGCCGTGGGGTGGCGACGACCTCGATGCGGTCCGCGACGGCGTCCGCGCGCACCTGACCGAGGGCGCGCGGTTCGCCGACTTCGCCGCCGACCTGTCCGACGCGTCCACGATCCCCGGGCTGATCGCGGACGCCGCCGCGCTCACCGGGACGCTCGACGTCCTCGTGTGCAACCACGCGAAGAGCGGCGACGACGGCAGCATCCTCGACATGACCCCCGAGCGGCTCAGCGCCTTCTGGGAGGTCAACACCCGGGCGACCGTGCTCCTCACCGCCGAGTTCGCGCGGTTGCGGGCGCCGCGGCCCGACGAGCCGCGGCGACCCGGCGACCGGATCCAGGGGAACGGTCCGTACCCGGGGCCGCAGGGCCACGTGTTCTGGATGACCTCGGGGCAGATCCACGGCGCCATGCGCGGCGAGGTGGCCTACGCCGCGAGCAAGGCGGCACTCGCGGGGGTCACGGCGACGGTGGCGCAGGAGCTCCTCGAGCTCGGCATCGTCCTGAACACGATCAACCCCGGGCCGGTGAACACCGGGTACCTGGACCCCGAGACCACCGACCGGTCGCTGGACGACCTCGACGACTGGATCGCGACCACGCCGTTCGGTCGCGTCGGCAGGCCGGAGGACCCCGCCGAGCTCATCGCGTGGCTGGCGACGTCGGCGGGGAGCTGGGTCGTCGGCCAGGTGCTCACCTCGGACGGCGGCTTCAGCCTCTGACGCGGCCACGGCCACGGCCGTCGGCCAGACCACGGTCGGACGGGAGGCACGGTGCGGGCCCGCACCTCGCCTGGCGTCCGCCGTCCGGTCGCGGTCAGTCGGTGGCGCCCGGCGGCGGGTCGAGCAGCAGGCCGACGCGGTCGGCCAGGTAGGCCTCGAGGGGCACGGTGGTGCCCGCGGTGGGGGACCAGCGGACGGCGGGGACCCCGTCCGCTATGACGAGCACCCCGTCCGAGCCGACG
>NZ_BACZ01000017.1 GCF_000333375.1 Curtobacterium sp. B18 | reverse complement strand
CGGAAGCCGAGTGGGCGTGACACGCCGGTCGAGGTCAGCGAGTGTGACGTATTTCGCCCGCTCGCCCGAGGGGTCGGTGCCGCGCGGCGGTTGCAGGCGTGAGCGCTCACGTACTAACGTGTGAGCGCTCACTCAACGATGAGAGCAGGAGAGAACATGGACGCCGACGAGCGCCGACGACAGGTCGTGGACGGCCGGACGACCCTGGGGATCGAACTCGGCTCCACCCGCATCAAGGCCGTGCTCGTCGACGAGTCGCTCGTGCCGATCGCCTCCGGCGCGCACGAGTGGGAGAACGCGTACGTCGACGGCCGCTGGACCTACTCCCTCGACGCCGTCGAGACCGGACTCCGCGCCGCCTACGCCGACCTCGTGGCCGACGTCGAGCGGCAGTACGGCGTGACGCCGACGACCTTCCGCGCCGCCGGTGTCAGCGCGATGATGCACGGCTACCTGGCCTTCGACGCCGACGGGCAGCTGCTGGTGCCGTTCCGGACCTGGCGCAACACGTCGACCGGGCCGGCTGCCGAGCGCCTCAGTGCGGCCCTCGGGTTCAACATCCCGCAGCGCTGGTCGATCGCGCACCTGGCCCAGGCCGTCCTCGACGACGAGCCGCACGTCGCCGAGCTCGCGGGCATCACGACCCTCGCCGGGTACGTGCACCGCCGCCTCACGGGTCGCGACGTGCTGGGCGTCGGTGACGCCTCCGGCGTGTTCCCGATCGACAGCACGCCGGCCGACAGCGGCCCTGGCGACCCGGGCACGCGCGACTGGGACGACACGATGCTGCGGACCGCCGAGGACCTGATCGGGCTCCGGGACCTGCGTGCCCTGCTGCCCGAGGTGCTCGTCGCGGGGGACGACGCCGGGACCCTCACCCCCGAGGGCGCCGCCTGGCTCGACCCGACCGGCACCCTGCAGCCGGGCGTCCCGCTCTGCCCGCCCGAGGGCGACGCGGGGACCGGCATGGTCGCGACGAACGCCGTCGCGCCCCGCACCGGCAACGTCAGCGTGGGCACGAGCATCTTCGCCATGGTGGTGCTCGAGCACCCGCTCAGGACCCCGCACGAGGAACTCGACGTGGTCACCACGCCGTCCGGGGACGCCGTGGCGATGGTGCACTGCAACAACGGCGCGAGCGAGATCGCGAGCTGGGCGCGGGTGTTCGGCCGGTTCGCCGAGGCCGCGAGCGAGCGCACCGGCAGCGCGGCGATCGACATCGACACCGTGTACGCGACGCTGCTGGCCGAGGCCGAGCACGCGGACCCCGACGCCGGCGGCCTGCTGTCGTTCAACTACCTCGCCGGCGAGCCCGTCACGCACGTCGAGGACGGCCGACCCCTGCTGCTCCGCACACCCGGCGCCCGTTTCACCCTCGGCAACCTCGTCCGCTCCGAGGTGCACGGCGCGTTCGCCACCCTCGCGATCGGCATGGAGGTGCTGCACGGCGAGGACGTCCAGGTCGACCGGATGACCGCCCACGGCGGGCTGTTCCGCACCCCTGCCGCGCCGCAGCGCCTGCTCGCCGCGGCGCTCCGCGTGCCCGTCGCGCTCGAGGAGACTGCGGCGAGGGCGGTGCGTGGGGGATCGCGNTCCTCGCCCGCCTACTCGAGCACACCGACCGG
>NZ_BACZ01000018.1 GCF_000333375.1 Curtobacterium sp. B18 | reverse complement strand
GGAGCGCGGAACTGTGCGCGACCGCGGTAGACCGCACCCAGGGCCGAGGGGTCGAGGCCGCTGACCCGGTGGCCCTCGCCGAAGAACCGGCTGCGGGAGATGAGCTGCATCATCGGGTGCGTGAACATCACGACCACGACGACGTCGATGAGGGTGGTGAGCAGCAGCGTGAACGCGAAGCCCTTCACGTCGCTGACGGCGAGGATGTAGAGCACCACGGCCGCGAGGAAGTTGATCGAGTCGGACGCCAGGATGGTGCGGAGTGCCCGCTTCCAGCCGGCCTCGACCGCGCTCTCGAGGCCACGGCCGTCCCGGAGCTCGTCACGGATGCGTTCGAAGTACACGATGAACGAGTCCGCCGTGATGCCGATCGCGACGATCAGACCCGCCACACCCGCCAACGACAGGCGGTAGTCGACGCGCCACGACATGATCGCGATCACGAGGTAGGTCAGCGCCGCGGCCACACCGAGCGACAGGACCGTGACGAACGCCAGGGCCCGGTACTGGATGACCGAGTAGATGATGACCAGGATCAGGCCGATCAGGCCCGCGACGAGGCCGCCGACGAGCTGGGCCGTGCCGAGCGTCGCGGAGATGTTCTCGTTCGACTGCACCTGGAAGTTGATCGGCAGCGCGCCGTACTTCAACTGGTCCGCGAGGGTCTTCGCGGACTCCGCGGTGAACGACCCGGTGATCTGCGCCTTGCCGTTCGTGATCGCGGCGTTCGACGCCGGCGCCGTGATGACGGAGCCGTCGAGGACGATCGCGAACTGGTTCTGCGGCGCCTGCAGCTTCACGAGCCGGCTCGTGACCTCGCGGAAGTCGTCCGAGCTCTTGCCCTTGAAGGTCAGGTTGACGGCCCACTGGCCGGTCGACGTGCCCTGCGAGTCGGTCGCGAGGCCGGACGTGGCGTTGCTGATGCCCGAGCCGGACACCTCGACGGGGCCGAGGATGTACTTCGCGGCGCCGTCCTGGTCGCAGGTGACGAGGGGCTCGTCGTCCGGCGCTGCCGTGACGTCGTCGGGCGCGTTGCAGTTGTAGTTCGTGTACAGCGCCTGCAGGGCCGGGGTGACCTGCGAGAGGTCGCTGCCGTTCGTCGGCTTGGTGCTCGGCGTGGACTGCAGCGACGCGGGCGGCGAGTACGGCGTCGGCGAGGCCGTGGAGCCGTCGCTGCCGCCGACCGCGGTGTTCGTCGCGGCCTCGGTGTAGAGGACCGGGCGGAACGTGAGCTTCGCGGCCGCTTCGATGCGGTCGATCGTCGCCTTGTCCGGCTTGCCCGGGATGGAGACGACGATGTTGTTCGTCCCCTGGGTGTTGATCTGGGATTCCGAGACACCGGTCGCGTTGATGCGCTGACGGATGATGTTGACGGCCTGGTTGAGCTGCTGGCTCGTCACCGAGCCGCCCTCGGTGTTCTGGGCCGCGAGCGTCAGCTGCGTCCCACCCTGGAGGTCGAGCGCGAGCTCCGGGACCCAGCTGGCCCCTTCGAACCACTTGCCGGTGTCGTCCTTGGTGTTCCCGGCGAGGACCGACGCGGCGGTGTTCAACCCCGCGAGGACCGCCATGAGGATCACCAACCAGGTCAGCGAGCGGATCGCCTTCTTGACGGGTGTCGATCGTGCCACCGGTCGTCTCGTCTTTCTGTCAGGACCGACGGCGGGAGACCGGCGGCAGGTGTCGCCGCCGGGTCGGTGGACCCGGCGGCCGAGGGAGTCAGTCTTCGGTCTTGCGCTTCGCAGCGTCGGCGTCGGCGTCCGTGGAGTCGACACGCTCGCCGTAGATCGGCTCCCCGTTCAGCTCGGCGACGGGCTTCGGCGCAGCGGGCTCGTCCTCGGGCGTGGCCGTGGTGGTGATGTCCGACGCGGTGTCGTCCACGACACGCGACAGGGTCTGGCGGTGCACCGTGACGACCGTTCCCGGAGCGATCTCGACGTCGGCCGTGACCTTCTCGTCGTCGACCGACAGGAGCGTGCCGTACAGGCCGAAGGACAGCATGACCTTCGCTCCGGGCACCATCTTGGTGGCGAGCTCGGACTGCTGCTTCTTGCGCTTCCGGCTGTTGTAGAACATGAAGGCCGCGAACGCCACGACGATGACGATGAGGATGACTTCTTGACCCATGATGCGTTGCCTTCTCTGGTTGCTCGGTTTCGGGCCGTAGCAGTCTAGGGCACACGTCTGTGCGTGGCATGTCACCGGGACTGCTGGCGGGGACGTCAGTCGGCGTCGTCGTCGAACAGCCCGGGCTGCGCGAGACCGTTCTGCCCCGGGGTCATGTCGAAGTGGCGCCAGGCCTGCGGCGTGGCGATCCGGCCGCGGGGGCTGCGGGTGACGAGCCCGACGCGCACGAGGAACGGCTCGACCACCGACTCGATCGTCTCGGATTCCTCGCCCACGGACACCGCGAGGGTGTTGAGGCCGACGGGCCCACCGTCGAAGCGCGTCAGCATGGTCTCGACGACGGCGCGGTCGAGCCGGTCGAGACCGAGCTCGTCGACGTCGTAGAGGTCGAGGGCACCCTGCACGGCGGCCATGCCGTCGGTCGTGCGGTGCACCAGGGCGTAGTCGCGGACACGGCGGAGCAGCCGGTTCGCGATGCGCGGGGTGCCCCGCGAGCGTCCGGCGATCTCGCGCAGGGCGGACCGGTCGATGTCGAGCTCGAGCAGGTGGGCGGCGCGGATCAGCACCTGTTCGAGCTCGTCTTTCTCGTAGAACTCGAGGTGCGCGGTGAACCCGAAGCGGTCGCGCAGCGGGTTCGGCAGGAGGCCGGCTCGGGTGGTGGCACCGACGAGGGTGAACGGCGCCAGGTCGAGCGGGATGCTCGTCGCTCCGGCGCCCTTGCCCACCATCACGTCGATGCGGAAGTCCTCCATCGCGAGGTAGAGCATCTCCTCCGCCGAGCGCGCCATCCGGTGGATCTCGTCGATGAAGAGGACCTCCCCCGGGACGAGCGACGACAGCACCGCGGCGAGGTCGCCCGCGTGCTGGATCGCCGGCCCGCTCGACATCCGCAGGGGGCGGCCGGACTCGTGCGCGACGATCATCGCGAGGGTCGTCTTGCCGAGCCCGGGCGGGCCGGCCATCAGGATGTGGTCCGGGGTGCGGTCCTGCATCGCGGCCGCCTTGAGGAGCAGGTCGAGCTGCCCCCGGACCTTCCGCTGCCCGACGAACTCGTCGAGGGACTTCGGCCGCAGGGCGCCCTCGAACGCGAGCTCCTCCTGCGACTCGGCGCCGGCGGACGTGATCCCGCTCACCGGCCGGCACCGGCGGGACGGAGGGCACCGAGCGCGGCGCGGAGCAGGGCCTGCGTGCCCATCGAGGCGACGCCCGGCTCGGACGCGATGGTCTCGTCGACCGCACGCTGCGCCGCGTCCTCGCGCCAGCCGAGGCCGACGAGGGCGGCGACGACGTCGGTCGCGGCCGGGTGCGCGGCGCCGCCGCTGGCAGCCACGACGGGGGCCTGCTCGAACGCGGCGAGCTTGCCGGAGAGCGCGACGATGATGAGCTTCGCGGTCTTCGGGCCGATGCCGGACACCTTCCGGAAGGCACTGTCGTCGTCGTTCGCGACGGCGTTCGCGACCTGGGCGGGCTCCATGTGGGCGAGCACACCCATCGCCGACTTCGGCCCGACACCGGACACGCTGCGCAGCAGGTCGAACACCTGGAGCGCGTCGGTGGAGGCGAAGCCGAACAGCTGGTGCTCGTCCTCGCGCACGATCATGGCGGTGCGGACGAAGACCTCGGACCCGTGCCGCATGGTGAGCGCGTGCGCCGGGGTGACCGTGACCGCGTAGCCCACTCCCCCGACCTCGATCACCACGCCGGAGCCGGCGATGTCGATGCAGGTGCCCCGGAGACTCGCGATCATGCTCCGAGCCTACGGCCGGCCGCCGACGATGCCGACGAGCCACGCTGCGAGCGGCTGGCGGCCGCGGCGGCCCGGGCGAGCGGCGAGTCGGTGGTCCCGCCCTGCGCGTCCCGCCAGGCACGCTGTGCCGGGGTGAGGTTCGTGGCACGGGTGCCGACCGCGTCGGGCGACCCGAGCCTCCAGGCGTGGCACACGGCCAACGCGAGCGCGTCCGCGGCGTCCGCCGGCTTCGGGGCCTCGTCGAGGCCGAGCACGCGGGCGATCATCGTCTGCACCTGGCGCTTGTCCGCGTTGCCGTACCCGGTGACCGCGGCCTTGACCTCGGACGGGGTGTGCAGCCCGACGGGCAGGCCGCGCGCCGCCGCGGCGTGCAGGGCGAGCCCTGCGGCCTGCGCGGTGCCCATCACGGTGCGGACGTTGGCCTGCGCGAACACCCGCTCCACCGCGACGGCGTCCGGATGGTGCTCGTCGATCTCGGCGGCGATCCCGTCGGCGATCCGGAGCAGTCGTTGCTCGAGTGCCATGTCCGCCGGGGTGCGCACGACCGTCACGTGGACGAGCCGGGCGCGTCGGTTCGATGCGACCTCGACGATGCCGACGCCGCACCGCGTGAGCCCGGGGTCGACCCCGAGCACGCGCAGCATCGGGCTAGTCCTCGTCCTCGTCGAGCTCGGCCTGGACGTCCGCGGGGATGTCGAAGTTCGAGTAGACGTTCTGGACGTCGTCGCTGTCCTCGAGCGCGTCGATGAGGCGGAACACCTTGCGGGCGGTGTCGGCGTCGACCGGCACCTTGAGGCCCGGCACGAACTCGGCGTCGGCCGAGTCGTAGTCGATCCCGGCGTCCTGCAGCGCGGTGCGGGCCGCGACGAGGTCGCTCGCCTCGGTGATGACCTCGAAGCCGCCACCCTGGTCGATGACGTCCTCGACGCCGGCGTCCAGCACGGCCGTCATGACCGTGTCCTCGTCGAGGCCGTCGGTCTTCGTGACCGAGATGACGCCCTTGCGCGAGAAGTTGTAGGCGACGCTGCCCGGGTCGGCCATGGTGCCGCCGTTCCGCGACATCGCGGTGCGGACCTCGGCAGCGGCACGGTTCTTGTTGTCCGTGAGGCACTCGATGAGCATGGCGACGCCGTTCGGGCCGTAGCCCTCGTACATGATCGTCGTGTACTCGATCGACTCACCGGTCAGGCCGGCGCCGCGCTTGATGGCGCGGTCGATGTTGTCGTTGGGGACCGAGGTCTTCTTGGCCTTCTGCACGGCGTCGACGAGCGTCGGGTTGCCCGACATGTCGGCGCCGCCCATCTTGGCGGCGACCTCGATGTTCTTGATGAGCTTCGCGAACGACTTGGCACGTCGCTGGTCGATGACGGCCTTCTTGTGCTTGGTCGTTGCCCACTTGGAATGCCCGGACACGGTGCTCCTTGCGTCTTGCGGAAAGTCCGGTCCAGCTTACCGGGCCGGGAGGGACGGTGCGGCCCCGCCTCGCGGGTCCGGTGCTTCCCCGCTCGCGATCAGGCGCTGCGGACGAGGGCGAGGAAGCGGCGGTGGAAGCGGTCCTCGCCGGCGACCTCGGGGTGGAACGCACTCGCGATGACGTTCTCCTGCTGCACCGCGACGACCTGGCCGTCCGGCAGGGCGCCGAGGACCTCGACCCCCGGGCCGTGCTGCTCCACCACGGGTGCGCGGATGAACACCGCGTGCACCGGGGCCTCGCCGAGCGCGGGCATCGGGACGTCGATCTCGAACGAGTCGTTCTGGCTGCCGAAGGCGTTCCGCCGGACGGTCGTGTCGAGCACGTCGAGCGTCTGCTGTCCGGGGATGCCGGCGGCGATGCGCGAGGAGAGCATGATCATGCCCGCGCAGGTGCCGTAGGTCGGCAGGCCGCCGCGGATCGCCTCGGACAGGGGCTCGGCCACGCCGAACGCCCGCGAGAGCTTGTCCATGACGCTCGACTCACCGCCGGGGATCACGACGCCGTCGAGGGCGCCGATCTCCTCGGCGCGACGGAGCGGCACCACGTCGGCGCCGAGTTCCGTCAGCGACGCGATGTGCTCACGGAAGTCGCCCTGCAGCGCGAGGACCCCGATGCGGGGCCGGGCGCTCACCAGCCGCGCTCGGCGAGGCGGTGCGGTGCGGGGACGTCGGCGACGTTGATGCCGACCATCGCCTCGCCCAGCCCACGGGAGACCTCGGCGATGACCTTGGGGTCGTCGTGGAAGGTCGTGGCCTTGACGATCGCGGCGGCACGCTTGGCGGGGTCGCCCGACTTGAAGATGCCCGAGCCGACGAACACGCCGTCCGCGCCGAGCTGCATCATCATCGCGGCGTCGGCCGGGGTCGCGACGCCACCGGCGGTGAAGAGCACCACGGGGAGCTTGCCGGTCTGCGCGACCTCCTTCACGATGTCGAACGGGGCCTGCAGGTCCTTCGCGGCGACGTAGAGCTCGTCTTCCTTGAGGTGGCGCAGCGCCGCGATCTCCTTGTTGATCGTGCGGATGTGCTTGGTGGCCTCGGACACGTCACCCGTGCCGGCCTCGCCCTTGGAGCGGATCATGGCCGCGCCCTCGGTGATGCGACGGAGCGCCTCGCCCAGGTTCGTCGCACCGCAGACGAAGGGCGTGGTGAAGTTCCACTTGTCGATGTGGTTGACGTAGTCGGCCGGGGACAGGTCGCGGTACTCGAGCAGCCGCAGGTGGCCGGGCGAGATGGCGTCGAAGTAGTCGAGCCCCTTCACGACGTCGGTGAGGTCGGCGAAGGCCTCGCGGAAGATGAACAGCTGCGAGTTGATGTCGTCGATGTCCACGACGTCCGGCGGCTCGCCACCCCGGATCGCGGTCGCGAGCTTCGTGACGTACTGCCCGTCCGGCACCGGCGTCAGCTCGACCTGGAGCTTCGGGTTCGCCTTGTTGAACCCGGCGACCGCCGCCGTCAGGCCGGCCTGCGTCGCGGACCGGCACCAGACGTGCACGGTGCCGGTCGCGTTCCGACCGAAGCTCGCGACCTGCGCGTCGACCTTCGGCAGGGTGCCGGAGCACCCCGCGAGGGCGAGGGCCGCCCCACCGGCGAGACCGCCGACGAGGAACGCTCTGCGGTCCATCGGGTCACCGTGCCAGCGGGAGCCACACGCGCATCGGCGCGGCTCCGCGGTTCGCCCAGGCGTAGTACGGGACCGCGGTCGCGGTGACGTCCTGGAGGGACGGTGCGGCCGCCGTGGACCCGGCCGCGTCGTCGACGCTGGTCGCGTCCACGGCGTGATCCGTGCCTCCCGGCCCGTCCAGTCGACGGTACGGCCACGCTGCCTGCACGTGCTCGGCCGGGGCATGCCCGGCGACGCGCAGCGTGACGACGCCGTCGAGGAGGTCCTCGTGGCGTTCCTCGATGATCGGCGCGTCCGCGTCGACCGTCAGGTCGTCGACCGTGAACCCCTGCTGGTCCGCCTGCTCGACCGCGTACACGAGCGGGCCGCGCTCGATGGCGACCTGCCCGCGTGCGGCGTCGATCCTGGCGTCGGCGACGTACCGGTGCGGGGTCGTGTCGAAGACGAGCTCGACGGTGTCGCCGGCCGTCCACTCGCGGTCGATGACGTGCAGCGTCCCCGCGGCGGGGCTGTCGGTGCCGTCGGGACCCTGCACGGTCGTGGTGTCCGACCAGGCGGGGATGCGCAGGCCGAGGGCGAGCGGGCCGTCCTCGGTGACCGTCACGCGGACGCGGCCGTCGTGCGGGTACCCGGTCTCGACGTCGACGCGGCCGAGCGAGGCCGTGGCGTACTGGTGCAGCTGCAGGCCGCCATCGGTCTGGGTCGCGAGGTAGCCGTCGAGGCTCGCGAACGTCCGCATGATGTTCGGCGGGCAGCAGGCGCAGTCGAACCAGCCGCGACGCCCGTGCGCGGGGGAGCGGTTCTCGTCCTGGTGCGCGTGGTCCCGCTGCTGCAGCGGGTTGACGTAGAAGTACTCGGTGCCGGCGAGGCTCACACCCGCGAGGAACGCGTTGTACAGCAGGCGCTCGATCGCGTCGGCGTAGACGGGCTTGCCGGTCGCGAGGAGCAGGCGCCAAGCCCACTGGATCCCGCCGATCGCCGCGCAGGTCTCGGCGTAGCCGCGGTCGGTGGGGAGCTCGTACGGGTCGCCGAACGCCTCCCAGTCCCAGCGCGCCCCGAGGCCGCCGGTGATGAACGCCTTCGTGGCCATCATGTCCGCGAACTGCGTCTCGCTCGCGGTCAGCAGCTCGGTGTCGCCGGTCTCGATCGCGACGTCCACGGCCCCCGCGGCGAGGTAGACCGCGCGGACGGCGTGGCCCTCGACGGTCGTGGCATGTCGGCTCGGCACCCGGTCGGAGAAGTACGTCGGCTCGCCGCCGGCGCGCTCGATGATCCCGGTCCCGCGGGCGTCGACGAACCAGTGCGCGAGGTCGAGGTAGGCGCGGTTCCCGGTCTCGCGGTAGAGCTCGACGAGACCCATCTCGACGACCGGGTGCCCGTCGATGTCCTGCTCGTGGTCGTCGCCCGGGCCGAACGTGCGGACGAGGTGGTCGGCGCTCTTGATCGCGACGTCGAGCAGCCCGGTGTCGCCCGTCGCCCGGTGCTGTGCCACGGCCGCCTGGTACAGGTGCCCCGCGCAGTACATCTCGTGGCTCCACTTGAGGTCCGTGTAGCGCTCGCCCTTCCCGCGGATCTGCTGGACGGAGTCGAGGTAGCCGTCGTCGGCCTGCGCCTGTGCGTACAGCGCGGTGACCTCACGCTGGAGTGCCAGCAGGTCGTCGGCGGGAGCACGGCCGTACTCCCACGCCACGGCCTCGAGCCACTTCGTGACGTCCGAGTCCATGAAGATCGGGCCCGTCGCGTCGCCCTCCTCGAGGCCGGCGGCGATGCGGAGGTTCCGGAAGTTGCCGGCCGCCTCGAGCAGGGCGTACCCGCCACGGATCGCGTCGCGGCCGTTCCGTTCCTGCCGCAGGGCCCAGAAGCCGCCGGTGATGCGGGCGTCGCCCGTCGGCAGCGGACGGAGCGTCAGGTGCGCGGCGGCGGTCGGGAGGACCGGGGTCGCGGTGTGCGCGCGGCTGTCGGTCGCGAGCGTGGTGGTCATGTCGCCTCCTTGCGATGTGACTGCGGTCCGTGTCCGATCGCGTGGTGCATGCGGAAAACGGTTTCTGCGGAGGACGTTACGACACGACCTGGAGGCGCGCAAGGGCTTTGTCCCGCATCTTGCGTATAGTCATGGTCAGTTTCCTGCGTCCGTACCCATTTTCGGAAAGGGGTTTGCCGTGACTCTCGAGCGCGCTGGGAAGACCGTCCGGATCACGGACGTCGCGGCGCTCGCCGGCGTGTCGATCGGTACCGCGTCGAAGGCCCTGAACGGCACCGGACAGCTGCGGGACGCGACGCGCGAACGGGTGAAGGACGCCGCCGAGAAGCTCGGGTTCGTCGGCGATGCTCGTGCCCGCGCGCTGTCCTCGGGACGCACGTACACGGTCGGGATGATCACGACGGACTCGTTCGGCCGGTTCTCGATCCCGGTCCTGCTCGGCGCCGAGGACGCCCTCTCCGCCGGGCAGATGGCCGTGCTGCTGTGCGACACCCGCGACGACCACGTGCGTGAAGCCCACTACCTCCGCTCGCTCGCCGCCCGCGGCGTGGACGGCATCATCGTGACCGGACGCTCCGCCGACGCCCGGCCGCCGATCGACGTGCCGATCCCGGTCGTGTACGCGTTCACGCCCTCGACCGACCCGGACGACGTGTCGGTCACCCTCGACGATGCCGCCGGCTCGGCACGGGTCGCCGAGCACGTGCTGTCGACCGGACGGCGCCGGGTGGCGATCGTCACGGGGCCGGAGCGCCACCGCTCGGCGGTGCGTCGGGTGTCCGGTGCCGCCGAGGTGCTCGGTGCGCACCTCGTCGCGGAGCCGATGTACGGCGAGTGGTCGGAGCGGTGGGGGCGGCAGGCGGTGGACCTGTTGGCCCGAGGAGCGGGGCTCGGATCGACCGGGACCGGGGCTGGGATCGGGACCGGGGTCGGGGTGGGGTCTGCCCCGGATGGGCCCGGCGTCGACGCGATCGTCTGCGGCAGTGACCAGATCGCGCGCGGCGTCTGCGATCGGCTGCGCGAGCTCGGGCTGGCCGTGCCGGACGACGTCGCCGTCACCGGGTTCGACGACTGGGACGTGATGGCGCTCGCGAGCCGGCCGCCGCTGACCACGGTGGACCTGCGGCTCGAGGAGCTCGGGCGGGTGGCCGGTCGCGCGCTCCTCGACCT
>NZ_BACZ01000019.1 GCF_000333375.1 Curtobacterium sp. B18 | reverse complement strand
AGGACCAGTTCGAGTCCACGGTCGGGAAGGCGATGAACGACATGTTCGCCAAGATCGCCACCGGCGGTTCGGTGTCTGACAGCGACATCAAGACCGCGCTCAAGACCGCCCAGGACCAGGTGTCCCAGGCGAACGGCTGATCGGGCGATGGGCAACCACGACGAGCGCGGTGCGTTCCGGCAGGAGCTGTTCGGGCTCCAGCCGACCGACCGCCCGGTCGACTTCGTGTACGACGTGAACGGGCTGCGCGTGATCACCCTCGACACGAGCGTGCCCGGCGCCCACCACGGCGAGGTCTCCCCCGAACAGCTCGACTGGTTGGCCGAGGTGCTCTCCGAGCAGGCGCCGCACGGCACCATCCTGGCGATGCACCACCCGCCGGTGCCGAGCGTCCAGGACCTCGCGGTGCTCGTCGAGCTCCGTGACCAGGACGCCCTCGCCGAGGTCGTCGAGGGCAGCGACGTCATCGCGATCATCGCCGGTCACCTGCACTACTCGACGAGTGCGGTCTTCGCGGGCATCCCGGTGTCGGTGGCGAGTGCCACGTGCTACACGCAGGACCTCACCGAGTACCAGGGTGGGACCCGCGGGCAGGACGGTGCCCAGTCGTTCAACCTCGTCCACGTCTACGGCCACAACGTGGTGCACTCGGTCGTGCCGATCGGGCACTACTCGACGGTCGGCGAGCCGGTGTCAGCAGTGGAGACCGAGGCGCGGCTCGCAGCGGCCGGCGTCACGATCCCTGCGGCGGCCGAGCCGGCGCCGGTGACGTCGAGCATCCCGGTGTTCACGCTCGACTCGGTACCGGTCTCCCCCGTCCACCGCTGAGGGCGGGGCGCCCGACGCGCCCCGTTCGGGGCCAGGAGGCGCGGGTCGGCTCGATCGTGCGAGCGCGGCCCGCGGGTGGTTGCGTGTGCATGATTCGACATCGCGGTCGTCGCTCGACGAGCGTCATGTCGGAACGTGCACATGCATCGGTGGCGTGTGCATCGTGCGACATCGCGGTTGTCGTTCGACAGGCGGCATGTCGGAAGTGGCAGACGCATCACTCCGTGCGCGCAACGGACGACACGCCCGTCGTCGGACGACAGCGGACCGGTCGCCGAGCCGACCGTCAGCCCGCGTCGCGCTCCCACGGCGCCGGGAACGGGAAGTACTTCTCGAGGAAGTCCGTCACGCGCTCGGTCCGCTCCTCGTCGCTGACCTCCGGGAAGCTGCCGTCGTTCAGGCAGAAGAAGTCCGCGTTCCGCTTCTTGAGCAGGTCGCCGAGTGCCCGCAGCCCGGACTGCATCGTCGTGTCGATGTACCGCACCTCGGCGGTCTCCTGCACGATCGCGCGCCCGGTGAGCAGCGAGTAGTAGTGGTAGAGCGAGTTCGTCACCGAGATGTTGTCGGCCGCACGGAACCGTGACGCCGCGGTGGCCGCGAACTCGTCGGCGAACTCGTGCTCCATCTCGGTCATGATCGACGCGCGCAGCGGGGTCGGCGCGTGCTCGAGGTGCCGGGTGGTGACCGCCCCGAACCGCTGCTGCAGGAGCCGGCGGTTGACGCGGGCGGAGTTCTCGAACCCGCTGCGTGCGGGGTTGTTCGAGCCGAGCCCGATCCGGGTCGTCGCGAGGATGAACTTCGTCACGGAACCCGGGCTGAAGAACACCGACGGGTCGACCAGGCGGCCGAAGAACATGTCGTCGTTCGAGTAGATGAAGTGCTCGCTGATGCCCGGGATGTGGTGCAGCTGCGACTCGACGGCCTGCGAGTTGTGCGTCGGCAGGACGGACGGGTCGGCGAAGAACTCCTCGGAGCGGACGATCCGCACCTTCGGGTGGTCGGCGAGCCACGCGGGCGCCGGGGAGTCGGTGGCGATGTAGATCTGTCGGATCCACGGCGCGAAGGTGTGCACCGAGCGGAGCGCGTACTTCAGCTCGTCGATCTGCCGGAAGCGTGCGGGGGCGTCGTCGCCCTCGCCGAGGACGGCCCCGGACTGCGCCGCCTGGCGCGCCCGCTGGTACTCGATGGCGTTGCCGTCGACCCACGAGAACACGATGTCGATGGGGAACCGGATGTCGGAGACGTGGTCGTCGAACATGTGCTCGACGGTGCGCCAGGTGCGGCCGTACCGCTCGATGTCGACGAGCACGAACTCGTCGATCGGCAGGCTGCGTCGCATGAGGGCATTCTCGACGGGCGCGAGGACCTCGGTGTCGGTGACCCGCCAGAACTCGAGCTGCACGCTCGTCTCGGCGCCGTAGCGCAGGCGTCCGAGCGGCTCGAGGCGCGGTCGGAACACGCGCAGCACGGGCTCGTCGACCGAGCCGAGTCCGTCGTCGATGACGAGCACGGCGGGCTTGCCCGGCGGCTTCGCGTAGAACGGCTCGTTGGCGGCGGCGGCCATCACGGCGCTCTCCGCCCGCTGCCGGTCGCGTTCGTCGAGCGCGATCACCGGGCGCTGGTCGTTGCCGCGGATGAGCAGGTGGTCGACGTCGCCCGCGGTGAGGGCGTCGTCGAGGAACAGGAGGTCCTCGATCATCGACTGCTGGGGCGTGAGGTGCCCGTTGACGAGCGTCAGACGGCCCTTCCGCACGACGACGTCGGGACGTTCGAGACCGCCGGAGGACGGTCGAGGGTTCAGCAGAGGACTCTCGGTCACCGGCTCGGTCTCGTTGCTCATCCATGCCCTTCGCATCAGTGCGCGGGCCTTCGGTGCCCGGCCCCTCATCCTACCGTCCGAGCGGACTCCGGTCCGCTCGGGGACGCACGGTCCGGGCCGGGCGTGTGCGGCGGCGCGTCAGGGTCGGGAGGCGCGGGTCGGCTCCGTCTCGCGCGGCACCGTGACGACGATGCCGACGACGACGAACAGAGCGGCCGCGACGAGCTGCAGGGCCGCCCACACCTCGCCGGGGATCGGGACGACCGCGATCGGGTTCCAGCAGACGGCGACGGCCGCCATGAGCACCGCCGCCCACCAGGTGCGACCCCGGACGGCGAACACCAGGACGATGAGCGCGAGGACCGAGACACCCCACCGGGCGAACACGAAGGCGGACGAGTCGATCACGGCGAGGCAGGCGAGCAGGAGCATCGCCGCGATGAGCGACGGCGCCAGCGCGGGCCGGGTGAACCCCGGCAGCTCGCGCCCGGACTTGCCGGCAGTGGTGCTGGTCGGCCGAGCCGGCGTGCCGGTCGGGACACCCTGCAGGGACGAACCCGCCGGTGGCCGACCCTTCCGCGCTGCCATCAGGCGGTGGCCCCGTCGAGGTCGATCGCCTGGATGGACCGGGACATCGGCGGGAGGTCGCGGACCCGTTCGAGGGCCGGGAGGAGTTCGGCGACGTACGCGCGGTAGCCGTCCTCGGTGAGGTGCAGCCCGTCGTCGGTGAAGCGGTCGTCGAGGTGGTCGCCGTCGGCGAGGGCCGGCCAGGCGTCGAGGTACTGGGCGTGGCAGGTCGCGACGAACTGGCGGAGGTGGCGGTTGGCCTCCTCGATCTTGGCGGTGTACTCGGCCTGACGCGGCAGGATCGACACGAGCAGCAGGCGGACGCCGGGCAGCTCGCGGCGCAGCGTCACGAGCACCGACTCGACGCCGCGCACGACGTGCTCGACGCTCTTGCGGTGGTTCCCGAAGTCGTTCGTGCCGATGAGCAGGACGATCACCTCGGGCTGCTCGGCCACGACGGCGTCGAGCCGCTGCAGGACCCCGTCGGTCGTGTCACCGCCGATGCCCTGGTTGACGGTCCGCTCGTCGGGCAGCCAGGCGTCCCACGACCCCTGCTCGGTGATGCTGTCGCCCAGGAACAGGACGCTCGTGCGTTCCTCGGTCATGCTGCCTCCTCGTGTACGGGTTCCGGGGTCCCATTCTGCTGGGTCCAGTTCCGCCCCGTCGACTCGGTGTGCTCGGACTCCCGCTCGGCGGCCGCCGTGATGCGCTCGACCATGCCGGGGAAGATCACGCCGTGGAAGGGCAGGATCGAGTACCAGTACAGGCGACCGGCGAGTCCCTGCGGGAAGTAGATCGCCCGCTGCCGGTAGTCGCTGCCGCCGTCGTCCGCCGGGGTCACGGTCATCTCGAGCCACGCGCGCCCAGGCGACTTGAACTCGGCGCGCAGCCGCAGGTAGCGGCCGCGCTCGAGGCGCTCGACCCGCCACCAGTCGAGCGCGTCGCCCTGCTCGAGGCGCTTCTGGTCCCGCCGGCCACGGTTGAGTCCGACTCCCCCGGCGAGCTTGTCCATCCACCCACGGGCGACCCAGGCGAGCGGGAACGAGTACCACCCGTTGTCGCCGCCGATCGACTCGACGACGCGCCAGACGTCCTCGGCCGACGCCGCGGAGTGCCGTTTGCGGTCGTCGACGTACACGGTGTGCCCGGCCCAGTCCGGGTCGCTCGGCAGGGGGTCGGCCGGCGTGGCGGCGAGCGTCGCGTTCCGCCAGCTCGTCTCGACCTCGCCGGTGCGCATGCGGGTGAGCGCGAGCCGGACGGCCCGGCGGTACCCGGTGAGGCCGCCCTCCGGTCGCGGGACCACCTCGTCGATGTCGTGCTCGCGCTGGACGCACTCGAACTGGAGCGACTCGATGATCGGCGTCGCGAGCTTGCGCGGGACGGGGGTGACCAGGTTGAACCAGTGCGCGGCGAGTCCGGGCGTCAGCACCGGCAGGACCGAGATCGCCCGCTGCGGGAGCTTCGCCTCGACCGCGTAGCCGTTGAGCATCTGCCCGTACCGGAGGACGTCCGGCCCGCCGATGTCGAAGGTGCGGTTCACGTCGGCGGGGATGTCGAGTGCCTTGACGAGGTAGTAGAGCACGTCGCGGACGGCGATCGGCTGGATGAAGTTGCGGACCCAGCGGGGCGTCGGCATCCACGGCAGGACGTCGGTGACGTGCCGGATCATCTCGAACGAGGTGCTGCCGGACCCGATCACCACACCGGCCTGGTAGGCGATCGTCGGGACGCCCGAGCCGAGCAGGACGTCGCCGACCTCCTTGCGGCTCCGGAGGTGCTTCGAGAGCTCGCCGTCCGGGTGCAGCCCACCGAGGTAGACGAACCGTCGGACCCCCGCCGCCTTCGCCTCGTGCGCCATGGTCTCGACGGCGTCGCGCTCCGCGCGTTCGAAGTCGCCGTCGGCACCCATCGCGTGTGCGAGGTAGTAGACGGCCTCGATGTCCTGCACCGCGGTGCGGACGGCGTCGGCGTCCTGCAGGTCACCGGAGGTGATCTCGACGTCGTCGTGCCAGGGGACGTCCTGCAGCTTGCGGGGGGTGCGGACGAAGACCCGGACGGTGTGACCGGCTTCGAGGAGACGTGGGACGAGGCGACCGCCGATGTAGCCGGTGGCCCCGGTGACGAGGACGCGCATGCGGGGCACGGTACGCGGCTCGGCTCCGGGTAGGCTTGCCGGGTGGACAAAGCAGCGTTCTCCGTCACCGCCGATGCCGTCCGTGGTCTCATCGACCACGCGATCCTCAAGCCCGAGCTGACACGCTCGGACGTCGACGCCCAGCTGGACGAGGCCGCCGAGTACCGCGTCTTCAGCGTGTGCGTCCGCCCGAGCGACGTCGCGCACGCCGTCGAGCGCCTGACGGGCACCGGCGTCGGGGTCGGGACGGTCATCGGCTTCCCGCACGGCACCACCTCCACGGGCGCCAAGGTCGCCGAGTCGCTGCAGGCCCTCGCCGACGGCGCCTTCGAGCTGGACATGGTGCAGAACATCGGCGCCGCGAAGTCCGGCGACTGGGAGCGGGTCGAGGCCGACGTCCGCGCCGTGGTCGACGCCGCGGGCAGCACGGTCGTCAAGGTCATCCTCGAGACCGCGTTCCTCACCGACGACGAGATCGTCGCGGCCTCGCGTGCCGCGCAGTCGGCCGGTGCCGCGTTCGTGAAGACCTCCACCGGGTTCGCCGGCGGCGGCGCCACCGCGGAGCACATCGCGCTCATGCGCGCCACCGTCGGCCCGGACACCGGGGTGAAGGCCTCCGGCGGCGTCCGCGGGCTCGACACCCTCGTCGAGATGGTCGAGGCCGGCGCGGACCGCATCGGCACGAGTGCCTCGGCCCGCATCCTCGACGAGGTCGCGCACCGTGCCGAGACCGGCACCGCGTCCTCCGTCGGCGACGACACCACGTCCTACTGACCTGCCGGGGCGCGAGCCCCGGACCGCCAGAGCACCACCCGACCCCACCGGGGCCGGCGCCCGCCGGACGCGACGACGCGTCCAGGACCGGCACCGCGCCTCCCGACCGCCGCATCGGAGCGCGCATGTCCACCACCCAGCCCACCGCCCTCGCACTCGCCGTCGACCTCGGCGGCACCAAGGTCGAGGCGGCCCTCGTCACCGACGCCGGCGTCGTCCTGCCGGCCACCCGGTTCCGCAGCCCGACCGGCCCGGGCCGGACGTCCGACGAACTGCAGGCCGCGGTCGACGAGGTCGTGACGGCGGCCCTCGCCGCGCTGCCGACCGACGCCGCGCTCGTCGGGGTCGGCATCGGCTCGGCCGGTCCGGTCGACGAGGAGCACGGCCTCGTCTCGCCCCTCAACATGCCGGTCTGGCGCGGGTACCCGCTGCGGGACCGCGTCGCGGCGCACGTCCCCGCCGGCACGCCCGTGACGCTCCGGATGGACGGCCTCGCGATCACCCTCGCCGAGCACTGGGTCGGCGCTGCGCAGGGCTCCGACCACGTCATGGGCATGATCGTCTCGACCGGGGTCGGCGGTGGCCTGATCCTGCACGGCCGGACGGTGTCGGGCCCGACGGGCAACGCCGGGCACATCGGCCACGTCGAGTGCGGCGGCTTCGACGACCACTGCGCCTGCGGTGGCACCGGGTGCCTCGAGGCGATCGCCAGCGGGCCGAAGACCGTCGCCTGGGCGCAGCGGCAGGGCTTCGCGGGCAGCACCGGCGAGGAGCTCTCGGCGGCGTACGCGGCCGGCGACGAGATCGCGGTGGCGGCGGTCAAGCGCAGCGGCCGTGCGCTCGGGCAGGCCATCGCGGCCGCCACGAGCCTCGTCGACCTCGAGGTCGTGGCCATCGGCGGCGGGTTCTCGCACGTCACCCCCGACCTGTTCGAGTACGCGCGCGAGGCGGTGGCGGAGCGCGTCGAGTTCGGCTTCGTGACCAAGGTGCGCATCGTCCCGACCGGGCTCTCGCAGGACGGCCCGCTCATCGGCGCCGCGGCGCTGGTGCACCGCGCGGACGTCCTGCGCTGACCCGACGTCGCCGGACGGCGACTGCGGTGCTCGCGACGTCGGAGCTGACGGACGGGAGGCGCGGTGCGGGGCCGACCCGCGCCTCCCGTCCGGCAGACGGTCGCGTCGTCGACGGGTCCGGCAGCCTCTCCACAGGCGGCGCCGGTGCGGAGCGCGCGTCGGGCAGGATGTCCGGGTGCCCCGAACCCGACTGCTGACGACCGACGACTGGCCGGAGGCCGAGTTGCGGGCGGCCGTCCTCGCCGGCGAGCTCGTGGCGGTCGGCGCCTGCTGGGCCTCCCCCACCGAGCCGCAGACGCCGTCGCTCCGGGCTGCTGCGGCCGCGTGGTCGCTCGGCGACGCACGGTTCATCGCCGGCACCCGGACGGCCGCCTGGATCTGGGGCGCCGTCTCCCGCGCGCCGACGCCGGTCGAGGGCTGTGTGCCGCTCCGCGTCCGCGTGCACACCGACGGCGCCGTCCACGTCCGCGAGGTCGTGATCGCCGACGAGGACACGGTCGTCCTCGGTGGACTCCGCGTGACCACACCGCTCCGCACCGTCGTCGACCTGCTGCGCAGCCCCGGGGACCGTCCGGGCGGGTTCGATCCGGCGGACGCCCGAGCCGTGGCCGGTCTCCTCGCGATCGAAGCCGTCTCGGTCGACGAGGTCACCGGACACCTCGCGGCGCTCGGGACGATCCCGATGGTCCGTCAGGCGGAGCGGCGACTGGCGGCAGTGCAGCGGCTCGGCGGCTGCAGCGACCCGGTCAGCCCGCGCTGACCCGGTACACGTCGTAGACCGCGTCGATCCGGCGCACGGCGTTCAGCACGCGGTCGAGGTGCGTCGTGTCGCCCATCTCGAACACGAAGCGACTGAGCGCCAGCCGGTCCGAGGACGTCGAGACCGTCGCGGACAGTATGTTCACGTGGTGGTCGGTGAGGACACGGGTCACGTCGCTGAGCAGGCCCGACCGATCGAGTGCCTCGATCTGGATCTGCACGAGGAACACCGACTTCGACGACGGCGCCCACTCGACCTCGATCATGCGGTCGGGCTCGTTCATGAGCGACTTCACGTTCGTGCACGAGGCCTGGTGCACCGAGACGCCCTGACCGCGGGTGATGAACCCGACGATCTGGTCGCCGGGGACGGGGGTGCAGCACTTCGCGAGCTTGACGAGGATGTCGGGTGCCCCCCGCACCAGCACGCCGCTGTCGCTGTTGCGCAGCTGCCGGCTCGTGACCTGGCGCGGGAAGCTGAGCTCCGGCTCTTCCGTCTCGGTCTCGGTCTGGACGTTGCCGAGGACCTTCTCGATCACCGACTGCGTGGAGACGTGCCCCTCGCCGACGGCGGCGTACAGCGCGGAGATGTCGTCGTAGCGCATCGAGGACGCGACCTCGGAGATCGAGTCCTGGCTCATGATGCGCTGCAGCGGCAGGTTCTGCTTGCGCATGGCCCGTGCGATCGCGTCGCGGCCCTGCTCGATCGCCTCTTCGCGGCGCTCCTTGGTGAACCACTGCTTGATCTTGTTCCGGGCACGGGGGCTCCGGACGAAGGTCAGCCAGTCCTGGCTCGGACCGGAGTCGGGGTTCTTCGACGTGAAGATCTCGACGACGTCGCCGCTCGACAGCGCGCTCTCGAGCGGGACGAGGCGGCCGTTGACCTTGGCGCCCATCGTGCGGTGCCCGATCTCGGTGTGCACGGCGTACGCGAAGTCCACCGGGGTCGCGCCGGACGGCAGCCCGATGACCTTGCCCTGCGGCGTGAAGACGTAGGTCTCCTTCGCGCCGATCTCGTAGCGCAGCGAGTCGAGGAACTCCCCCGGGTCGCTGGTCTCGGCCTGCCAGTCGGTGATGTGCGCGAGCCACGCCATGTCCTGGTCGGTCGCCGAGGACGAGTCGACGTCACGCCCGGCGGCGCGCTGCTTGTACTTCCAGTGCGCGGCGACACCGAACTCGGCGCGCTGGTGCATCTCGTGCGTGCGGATCTGGATCTCGACCGCGCGGCCCTGGGGCCCGAGGACGGTGGTGTGCAGCGACTGGTACAGGTTGAACTTCGGCGTCGCGATGTAGTCCTTGAAGCGACCCGGCAGCGGCGTCCACCGCGCGTGCACCGAGCCGAGCATGGCGTAGCAGTCGCGCACGGTCGGCACGAGGACACGGATGCCGACCAGGTCGTAGATCTCGTCGAACTCGCGCCCGCGCACGATCATCTTCTGGTAGATCGAGTAGTACTGCTTCGGACGACCCATCACCTCGCCGCGCACCTTGGCGGCCTTGAGGTCCTTCTTGAGCGTGCCGATGACGTTCTGGACGAACTGCTCGCGCTTCGGCTGGCGTTCCTTGACGAGGCTGTCGATCTCGACGTAGAGCTTCGGGTGGAGCACCGCGAACGACAGGTCCTCGAGCTCCAGCTTGATCATCTGGATGCCGAGCCGGTGCGCGAGCGGCGCGTAGATCTCGAGGGTCTCCTTCGCCTTGCGTGTGGCGGAGGTGGACTCGACGAAGCCCCAGGTGCGCGCGTTGTGCAGGCGGTCGGCGAGCTTGATCACCAGGACCCGGATGTCCTTCGACATCGCGATGACCATCTTGCGGACGGTCTCGGCCTGGGCGCTGTCGCCGTACTTGACCTTGTCGAGCTTCGTGACGCCGTCGACGAGCATCGCGATCTCGTCGCCGAAGTCCTCGCGCAGCTGGTCGAGCTGGTAGTCGGTGTCCTCGACGGTGTCGTGCAGGAGCGCGGCGGCGATCGTGATCGGCCCGATCCCCAGGTCGGCGAGGATCTGCGCGACCGCGACGGGGTGCGTGATGTAGGGCTCGCCGGACTTGCGCTTCTGCCCGTCGTGCGCGCGCTCCGCCACCGAGTAGGCCCGCTCGATGAGCGTGACGTCGGCCTTGGGGTGGTGCGACCGGACGGTGCGGATCAGGGTGTCGACGGCCCCCGCGGGCTGGGCACGCGAGAACAGCCGGGGCAGCAGCGAACGGAGCGAGCCGAGGTTGCCGGTCGTGTTCGGACCGAGGGGACTCGTCGGACGCTGCGGCGAACCGGGCCGGCTGGCGGACCCGGTGTCCTGGCCGGCTCGCGGCGCAGGGGCGTCCTGGGGCGTGGACTCACGTGTGTCCGTCATGCTGCGCCTCCCGGGGTGCCCGTCCGAGCTCGATCCGACAAGACTACGCGTGTCCGGTCAGTGCTCGTGACGCGGTTCGCCCTGGGCGTCGCGCACCACGGGGGCGCCCGACTGCTCCCACGCGACCATGCCGCCGACGAGGTTCACCGCGGGGACACCGGACTGCTCGAGCGCGGCGACGACCCGGGCGGAGCGTCCGCCGGAGTGGCAGACGATGATCGCCGGCTGGTCTCCGCCGTCGATCTCCTTCCAGCGGGCGACGAGCTCGGACATCGGCACCAGGGTCGCCGCTTCGGCGTGGACCTCGTCCCACTCGCCCTGCTCGCGCACGTCGAACAGGCGCGCCCCGGATTCGATCCGGCGACGGGCCTCGGCGACGTCGACGTCGACGATCTCCGCCGGCATCAGACGCCCGCCGTCGCGTCGACCTCGCGCTGGCGCTTGGCGGCAGCGGCCTGCTTCTTGGCGTCGGCCTGCTTGATCTTCGGCTCGTTCTCACGCAGGTGCGCGTACATCGGCGACGCGATGAAGATCGTCGAGTACGTCCCGACGATGATGCCGATGAACAGGGCGAGCGAGATGTCGCGGAGCGTGCCGGCCCCGAGGACGTACGACCCGATGAAGAGGATCGCCGCCACGGGCAG
>NZ_BACZ01000020.1 GCF_000333375.1 Curtobacterium sp. B18 | reverse complement strand
CCCGAGCAGAGGCCGAATCATCACGTACCTCAAGTACGTGCAGGACAACAAGTCGCCCGGCGGGTTCGCACTCGGCTCCCTCGGCCCGGTGGCAGAGGGTCTGTTCATCTGGATCTTCGGACTCGGCGCGGTCGTCGCGATGACCGTCTGGCTGACCGCGAAGTCCAACTGATCGTCCGTGTCGAACGACACTGAAGGGAACACCATGGCAGAGCACGACGACGAGGCACTGAACTCGTCCTCGGCTGTCGAGAAGCACGGCACGACCACCACGTCGCCCGGGACCGCGGTCCTGCCGACCGACCCGTTCGAGAACCCGGGCGAGCCGCCGCACCGCGCACGACGCACCGACGTCGACCCGAAGAAGCAGCGCCTCGCCGAGCGTCAGGTCGCCACGTTCTTCTACCTGTCGATCGTCGGCAGTGTCCTCGCGATCGCGGCCTACGTCGCGTTCCCGATCGACTCCGACAACTTCGGCACGGTCCGGACCGCCAACCTCTGGCTCGGTCTGTCGATCGCCCTCGCCCTCCTCGCGCTCGGCCTGGGCGCGGTGTACTGGTCGAAGTCGCTCGTGGTGGACCGTGAGATCACCGAGCTCCGCCACAGCACGCGCGGCACCGACGCGACCCGTGCCAAGGCGGTCGAGGCGTTCCAGCTCGCCGACAAGGAGTCCGGCTTCAGCCGTCGCAAGCTGATCCGCAACTCGATGATCGGCGCCCTGGCGGCCTTCCCCCTCCCGGGCATCGTCCTCGTGCGCGACCTCGCGCCGGCGGCCGACCCCAACGAACTCCTCCGCCACACCATGTGGGCGAAGGGCACGCGCCTGACGAAGGACCCGACGGGTCTCCCGATCAAGGCGTCCGACGTGACCATCGGTTCGGTGTTCCACGTCATCCCGGACGGCATGCTCGACAAGGAGGACATGCTCGAGGAGAAGGCCAAGGCCTCCGTCCTCCTCATGCGCCTCGACCCCAAGGACCTCAACCCCTCCAAGGGCCACGAGAACTGGGGTTACGACGGCATCGTCGCGTACTCGAAGATCTGCACCCACGTCGGATGCCCGGTCGCCCTGTACGAACAGCAGACGCACCACCTGCTCTGCCCGTGCCACCAGTCCACCTTCGATGTCTCGAACAACTGCGAGGTCATCTTCGGACCGGCTGCACGCCCCCTCCCCCAACTTCCGATCGCGATCGACGACGACGGCTACCTGGTTGCGCAGAGCGACTTCCACGAGCCTGTCGGACCGTCCTTCTGGGAGCGTGAACGCTGATGAGCAGCACGACCACCAACGCACCCGCGTCGTCGACCACCAAGCCGGCACCGGAGCGCGGATCCCGCATCATCGGCGGGGTCGCCAACTACATCGACGAGCGCACGAGCATCTCGGGCCTCGTGAAGGAGGTCGGGCGCAAGATCTTCCCCGACCACTGGAGCTTCATGCTGGGCGAGGTGGCGCTGTACAGCTTCGTCGTCGTCCTGCTCTCCGGTACCTTCCTCACGTTCTTCTTCCAGGCGTCCATGGCCGAGGTGGTCTACCACGGCTCGTACGTCCCGCTGAAGGGCATCGAGATGTCGACCGCGCTGCAGTCGACGCTCAACATCTCGTTCGACATCCGCGGCGGGCTCTTCGTCCGGCAGATCCACCACTGGGCAGCCCTGCTGTTCGTGGCCTCGATCATGCTGCACATGGCCCGCGTGTTCTTCACCGGCGCGTTCCGCAAGCCGCGTGAGCTCAACTGGGTGTTCGGCTTCGTCCTCTGGGTCCTGGCCATGGCCGAGGGCTTCACGGGCTACTCGCTCCCCGACGACCTGCTCTCCGGCAACGGTCTGCGCATCATCGTCGGCATGATCGAGGGTGTGCCGGTCATCGGCGTCTGGATCGCCTACCTGCTCTTCGGTGGGGAGTTCCCGGGCACCGACATCGTCGGCCGTCTCTACACGCTGCACATCCTGCTGCTGCCCGCGATCCTCGTGGCCGTGCTCGGTGTCCACCTCGTGCTGGTCGTCATCAACAAGCACACGCAGTTCGCCGGGCCCGGCAAGACGAACGAGAACGTCGTCGGTGTGCCGATCCTCCCCGCGTTCGCCGCGAAGGCCGGTGGGTTCTTCTTCATCGTCGCGGGCATTCTCGCCCTCATCGCGTCGCTGTTCACGATCAACCCGATCTGGAACTACGGCCCGTACGACCCGTCCCCGGTGTCCGCCGGTACCCAGCCCGACTGGTACATCGGTTTCGCCGACGGCGCGCTCCGTCTGGTGCCGCCGCACTGGGAGGTCGTGTGGTTCGGCTACACGGTGTCGTTCAACATCCTCGTGCCGATCGCGGTCCTGGTGCTGCTCATCCTCGCCATCTTCATCTACCCCTTCATCGAGGCGTGGGTCACGGGCGACAAGCGTGAGCACCACATCCTCGACCGTCCGCGCAACGCCCCGACCCGTACGGCGTTCGGTGCCGCCGGCATCACGCTCTACGCGAGCCTCTGGGCCGCCGCGTCGTCGGACATCATCGCGACCCACTTCTACGTGTCGATCGACCACGTCATCCACGTGATCCAGGCCACGACGGTCCTCGGCCCGTTCGTCGCCTTCTGGATCACGAAGCGCGTGTGCCTCGCCCTGCAGAAGAAGGACCGCGAGATCGTCCTGCACGGCTACGAGTCCGGACGCATCGTGCGACTCCCCCACGGCGAGTACATCGAGGTGCACGAGCAGCTCGACGAGTACGAGCGGTGGAAGCTCCTGCAGTTCAACGAGTACAAGCCGCTGATGATCCGTCCGAACGCCCGGGGCAAGATCTCCGGGCTGCAGAAGGCGCGCGCCGGACTGTCGCGCTTCTTCTTCGAGGACCGGATCACCCCGGTGTCGAAGGCCGAGCTCGAGGCTGCGCACGCCGCGCACCACGGCCCGGACCTCGAGGCCGGTCACGCCGCCCCCGCGGTCGAGGCCAAGCACTAGGCAGTCAGCTGATCCGAGCGATCGGATCCCGGAACCCCCGTCACGTCGTGGCGGGGGTTTCGTCGTGCGTGCGGGAACACGCCGGGCCGCGTTCACGTTGGGTTCACCGACTCGTGCTGGACTCGTCCAGGACGGTGTGGCACTGTGTTGCACCACGCACCCGACCAACGGAATGAGACCCCGATGGACAGCCGGACGGCCGAACACCCCAGGCCGAACCACTTCCTGCTCCACCTCAGCGACACCCACCTCGTGGCGGGTGACCGCGAACTCTACGGTGACGTCGACTCGGCAGCCCGCCTCGCGGCGATCATCGCCGACATCGAGGCGTCGGGTACCCGACCCGAGGCCATCGTCGTCACCGGCGACGTGGCCGACAAGGGCGAACCGGGCGCGTACGCCCGAATCCGCGACATCGTGGAGCCGGCCGCCGAGCGCATCGGTGCGACCGTGATCTGGGCGATGGGCAACCACGACGAGCGCGGTGCGTTCCGGCAGGAGCTGTTCGGGCTCCAGCCGACCGACCGCCCGGTCGACTTCGTGTACGACGTGAACGGGCTGCGCGTGATCACCCTCGACACGAGCGTGCCCGGCGCCCACCACGGCGAGGTCTCCCCCGAACAGCTCGACTGGTTGGNCGAGGTGCTCTCCGAGCAGGCGCCGCACGGCACCATCCTGGCGATGCACCACCCGCCGGTGCCGATCGTCCAGGACCT
>NZ_BACZ01000021.1 GCF_000333375.1 Curtobacterium sp. B18 | reverse complement strand
CGCCCGACGTCGCGGCGGTCGGCATCACGAACCAGCGCGAGACCGCGGTGGTCTGGGACAAGAACACCGGCAAGCCGGTCTACAACGCCATCGTCTGGCAGGACACCCGCACGCAGTCGATCGTCGACAAGCTCGCCGACGGCGACACCGACCGCTACAAGTCGGTCGTCGGCCTGCCCCTGGCGACGTACTTCGCCGGGACGAAGATCGTCTGGATCCTCGAGAACGTCGAGGGTGCACGCGAGAAGGCCGAGGCGGGCGACCTGCTCTTCGGCACCACCGACACCTGGGTCCTCTGGAACCTGACCGGTGGCGTGGACGGCGGCGTCCACAAGACCGACGTCACGAACGCGTCCCGCACGCTGTTCATGGACCTCGAGACGCTCCAGTGGCGCGACGACATCCTCGCCGACTTCCGCGTGCCGAAGTCGATGCTCCCCGAGATCGTCAGCTCCTCCGAGGTCTACGGCCACGTCGAGTCGTCGAACCTCCTCCGCGAGGTCCCGATCGCCGGCATCCTCGGCGACCAGCAGGCCGCGACGTTCGGCCAGGCCGCGTTCGACCAGGGCGAGTCGAAGAACACCTACGGCACGGGCAACTTCCTCATCTTCAACACGGGCACGGAGATCGTCCGCTCGGAGAACGGGCTGCTCACCACCGTCGGCTACAAGCTCGGCGACCAGGAGACGCACTACGCGCTCGAGGGGTCGATCGCCGTCACCGGTTCGCTCATCCAGTGGCTCCGCGACAACCTCGGCCTGATCGGCAGCGCGCCCGAGGTCGAGGCCCTCGCCAAGACCGTCGAGGACAACGGCGGCGTGTACTTCGTCCCGGCGTTCTCGGGCCTGTTCGCGCCGTACTGGCGCCCGGACGCCCGCGGCGCGATCGTCGGCCTCACCCGCTACGTCAACAAGGGGCACATCGCCCGTGCCGCCCTCGAGGCGACGGCGCTGCAGACCCGCGAGGTCCTCGACGCCGTCAACGCGGACTCGGGCGTGGACCTGACGGAGCTCAAGGTCGACGGCGGCATGACCGCCAACGACGCGCTCATGCAGTTCCAGGCGGACATCCTCAACGTGCCGGTGGTCCGTCCGGTGGTCGCCGAGACCACGGCGCTCGGTGCGGCCTACGCGGCCGGCCTGGCCGTCGGGTTCTGGGCGAACCTCGACGAGCTCCGGGCCAACTGGCAGGAGGACAAGCGCTGGGTGCCTCAGCTCGACGAGGCAGAGCGCGAGCGCACGTTGCGCCTCTGGAAGAAGGCCGTCACGAAGACGTTCGACTGGGTGGACGAGGACGTCCAGTAGTCCGCTTCTGCGGTGACCGCCAGGAGGCGCGGTGCGGGTCCGACGGACCGGCACCGCGCCTCCTGGCGTTGCGCGGGCGCGCGGGCGCGCGGGCGCGCGGGCGCGCGGGGGCGCGGGGGCGCGGGGTGCGTGGTGGGTGCGGGGTGGGCGCGGTCGGGTGTGGGGTGCGCTGGGGTCGGGCGCGGCGCGGCGCGGCGCGGCGCGGGTGCGGTGAGGTGCGGGCGCTCGCGCACGGTGCGGCGTCCGTGGTCCGGTGCGAGGTTGCCCGCACGGTGCGCGCCTGCAGCGACGCACCGTGCGCGCAACCGCGCACCAGGTGACGAGGTACGCACGTTGCGGCTCGTGGTTGCGCCGTGCTGCACGTGCGAGGTCCGGGCGGCGGCGGCCGGCGCACGGTGCGGCTTGCGTGGTCCGGTGCGGGGTTGATCGCGCGGTGCGCGCCTGCAGCGACGCACCGTGCGCGCAATCGCGCACCAGGTGACGAAGTATGCACGGTGCGGTGCGCGGCGGCAGCGGGTGCCGCCGCCAACGACCTCGCACGGTGCAGGTCAGGCGGCAGGGGCAGCGGGTGCAGCGGCCAGCAACCTCGCGCGGTGCAGGTCAGGCGGCGGGGGCGACGCCGATCCAATCAGCCAGTTTGCGCGCTGCGGCGCCGGAGTCGATCGCGTCCGCGGCGACCACCAGCTGCTCGCGGAACCGCTGCAGGATCGGCCGGTCGACCTCGGTCGGGTCCTCGGCGAGTCGGAACGACACGAGACCGGCCGCGGCGTTGAGCAGCACGATGTCGCGCACCGGACCGGTCTCCCCCGCGAGGACGCGGTGCACCACGGCGGCGTTGTGCTCCGGGTCACCCCCGAGGAGGTCCTCGATGCGCGCACGGGCGATGCCGAGGTCCCGCGGGTCGAGGTCGTGCTCGGTGACGCGCCCGCCCGTGACCTCCCAGATGTGGCTGTGGCCGGTCGTCGTCAGCTCGTCGAGGCCGTCGTCGCCGCGGAACACGAGCGCCGTGGCCCCGCGGGTCTGGAACACGCCGGTGATGATCGGCACGAGTTCGAGCTGCGCCACGCCCACGGCGTTCGCTTCGCACCGTGCGGGGTTGACCAGCGGCCCGAGGAAGTTGAACACGGTCGGCACGCCGATCTCCCGCCGCACCGGGCCTGCGTGCGCGAAACCGGGGTGGAACGCGCTCGCGAACGCGAAGGTCAGACCGACACGCCGGAAGGTGTCGGCGACACGCGCGGCGTCCATCGTGAGGTCGAGTCCGAGTGCGGCGAGCACGTCGCTGGACCCGGACTTCGACGAGCTCGCCTTGTTGCCGTGCTTGACGACCGGCACGCCCGCTGCCGCGATGACGATCGCGCTCATCGTCGAGACGTTCACGGTCCCGACGACGTCACCACCGGTCCCGACGATGTCGAGCGCCATCGGGTCGACGTCGAGCGGGACGGCGGCGTCGAGGATCGCGTCGCGGAAACCGACGACCTCGTCGACCGTCTCCCCCTTGGCGCGCAGGGCCACGACGAAGGCCGCGATCTGTGCCGGCGTGGCGCGGCCCGCCACGATCTCCTGCATGGCCCATGTGGACTGGCTGATCGTCAGGTCTTCGCGCGCCATGAGCGCACTGATCACGGCAGGCCAGGTGAGAGCGTCGAGCATGCTCCGATCGTAGTGAATTCGAGCAACCCGCCAGTTGGCTAGGAAAACACTGTCCGTGGTTTCGGCCATAATGGAGTCTGTGACTAGCACCCCTCTCTCCAGATCCGCCAGCGGTCCGGTCCTGAACAGGCCGAACGCCGTTGCCGTGGGGACGATCGTGTGGCTGGGCAGCGAGGTCATGTTCTTCGCCGGCCTGTTCGCGATCTACTTCACGTTGCGCAGCACCTCGCCCGAACTCTGGGCGACCGAGACCGCCAAGCTCGAGGTGCCCTTCGCCTCGGTGAACACGATCATCCTGGTGCTGTCCAGCTTCGCCTGCCAGTTCGCGGTCTTCGCTGCCGAGCGCTTCCAGGTGCACCGGACGAGCTGGAACCCCAAGGACTGGGGCATGACGGAGTGGTTCTTCGTCACGTACTGCATGGGCGCGATCTTCGTCTGCGGTCAGATCTTCGAGTACGCGAACCTCTGGCACGAGGGCGTGACGCTCTCCTCCAGCGCGTACGGTTCGGCCTTCTACATGACCACCGGGTTCCACGGTCTGCACGTCACGGGCGGCCTCATCGCCTTCCTGCTGACGCTCGGCCGCGGGTTCGCCGCCAAGAACTTCGGTCACAAGGAAGCGACCACCGCGATCGTCGTGTCGTACTACTGGCACTTCGTCGACGTCGTCTGGATCGGCCTCTTCGCCGTCATCTACCTTCTCAAGTAGGAACTGGATAGCCCCCACCGCATGTTCAACAGAAGCAAGTCCAAGAAGGGCCGCCGTTCACCGATGGCGACCGTGTCGCTCATCGTCGTCGGTCTCATGACCACCGGCGGTGCGTACGCGCTGTTCAGCTCCACGGCGAACGCCGACGACAGCACGACCACCGTGGCGGCGTCGAGCCAGTCGAAGGTGAACGAGGGCCAGAAGCTCTTCGCCTCGAACTGCGCCACCTGCCACGGCCTCTCCGCGCAGGGCACCAGCGAGGGTCCGTCCCTCATCGGTGTCGGCGCCGCGTCGGTCGACTTCCAGGTCGGCACCGGCCGCATGCCGATGGCCGCCCAGGGGCCGCAGGCGGAAGAGAAGCCCGCGCAGTTCACGGACGAGCAGATCGACGCCCTCGCCGAGTACGTCGCGTCGCTCGGCCCCGGCCCGGCCGTCCCCTCCGAGAGCCTCACCAACGGCTCCGACGGCGACGCCGCCGAAGGTGCGGAGCTCTTCCGCATCAACTGCGCCATGTGCCACAACGTGGCCGGCGCCGGTGGTGCACTGACCGAGGGCAAGTACGCGCCGAACCTGCAGTCGGTGTCCGGCAAGCACATCTACGAGGCCATGGTCACGGGCCCGCAGAACATGCCGGTGTTCAACGACCTGAACCTCACCCCCGAGCAGAAGGCCGACATCATCACGTCCTCAAGTAC
>NZ_BACZ01000022.1 GCF_000333375.1 Curtobacterium sp. B18 | reverse complement strand
CGATGAACCCGGGCGAGTGCATGGCGATCGGCTGCTGCGGCAGGTCGAGCTGCGCGAGCGCCTGGCGGTAGAGGCGCGAGAACGGGGCGAACTGCGCGGGCTGCCCACCGATGATCGCGAGGAACAGCGGCAGGCCGTACGACGCCGCACGGATGACGGACTGCGGGGAGCCGCCCACGCCGACCCAGGTCGGGATGGGGCCGTGCTCGAGCTTCGGGAAGACGTCCTGGTCGGTGAGCGATGCGCGCTTCGTGCCGCGACGAGGAAGCCACGCCCGAGGTAGGCCAGGAACGGCAGCGCGACGGAGAGGACGAGCCACAGGGTGAACGAGCCGGCGAGGATCGAGTCCGAGCCGGTCGCGCCGCCGTCGACC
>NZ_BACZ01000023.1 GCF_000333375.1 Curtobacterium sp. B18 | reverse complement strand
GGATCCCCCGAGGTCCAGGTCGCCGTTCTGACGCGTCGCATCAACGACCTGAACGAACACCTCAAGGAGCACAAGCACGACCACCACTCGCGTCGTGGTCTGCTGCTCATGGTCGGTCAGCGTCGCCGTCTCCTCGGTTACCTCTCCGACGTCGACATCGCCCGCTACCGTGCGCTCATCGAGCGTCTCGGCCTGCGTCGCTAGTCGACCGACCCACGGCTTGACCGAACGCCCCGGCCCTCGAACGAGGACCGGGGCGTTCTCCGTTCCCACGGGAATGCTTGCGGCAGCAGCGCGGTTCGGTACGATGTTCATGCAAACGCATCGAAAGTCGGGATCCACCATGACCACCATCGCCGTCGTCTCCGCCGGGCTCTCCGAGCCCAGCTCCACCCGCCTGCTCGCCGACCGCCTCGGCGAGGCCACCGTCGCGGCGCTCGCGGCACCGAGCCCGCCCGGACTGCCAGGAGGCGCGGCGCACGTCCGGCACGTCGACCTGCGTCCGCTGGCGCACGAGATCACCGACGCGATGCTCACCGGGTTCGCCGCGCCGGCGCTGTCCGCCGCGACGGCGACCGTCGTCGAGGCCGACGCCGTCGTGTTCGTCACGCCGATCTTCACCGCCGGGGTGAGCGGCCTCGCGAAGTCGTTCCTCGACGTGCTCGACAAGGACTCGCTCGCCGACATGCCGGTCCTGCTCGGGGCGACCGGCGGCACCGCACGGCACTCGCTCGCGATCGACCACGCGCTGCGTCCGGTGTTCGCCTACCTCCGCGCCGCCGTCGTCCCCACCGGGGTGTTCGCGGCCACGGACGACTGGGGGAGCGCCGGGGACTCGGCCGCACTCGACGGTCGCATCCGCCGGGCCGGGGACGACCTGGCTTGGGCGATCCGCGCCTCCCGTCGGACCCCGCAGACGGCCGACGCGCTCCCCGTGACCGCGGACTTCCAGACCATGCTCGGCGGCCTCGGCCGGCAGGCCGCGCGCTCTTAGACCCGCCACAGGGTTCGTCCGGCCGGGGCGCAGCCCGTCCTCGGCCCGCTCATCGGTGCGCTCGGGAACCTCGTCTCGACGACGAGGAGGACCGATGGACACCAGACGGAACGGCAGGCGCTCCGCCCGGATCACGAGTGCGCTCGTGAGCCTGGGCGGACTCGCGGTCGCGTTGGTCACCGGGGCCGGGCTGTGGTTCGGGCACGAGCAGGCCACGACCACGACGGACGGGACGACGAGCGGGTCGTCGAACTCGAGCACGAGCACGAGCACGACGAGCGACTCGGAGTCGTCGACGTCCTCGTCCTCGTCGTCGTCGTCCGGCGACTCGACGTCGACTGACTCCTCGTCGAGCGGTTCGTCCTCGAACGACTCGTCGTCGAGCGACTCGGGCACGTCCAGCGACTCCGGGACGTCCACCGACCAGGGCGTGACGCAGGGCACCACGGGCGGGTCCAGCTCCTCCGACGCGACGACGACGGGGTCGTGACCGTGCGCGCCGCAGCCGAGTGGGACCTCTGGACCACCACCGCCCGTGTCGTCCTCGACCACCGCGACCGTCGCCACCTCGACGCCGCCCGGTCCTGCGTCGACGAGGTCACCGCCGCCGTCGACGCGGCGTGCAGCCGTTTCCGGAGCGACTCCGAGCTCGTCGCCCGCGCCGACGAGCTCGTCCGAGGCGCCGAGGTCTCCCCGCTCCTCGCCGCGCTCGTGCACCAGGCGCTCGACGCGGCCCGGGCCACCGACGGCGACGTCGACCCGACCCTCGGCACCCGCATGGTCTCCCTCGGGTACGACGCCGCGTTCGCCGACGCCCCGCCCGTCGCCACGCCCGAGGCCGTCGCCCGCGCACTCGACGCCCGACCGGCGTGGCAGCGCGTCCTGCTGGCCGGCACGTTCCTGCGCGTCCCCGAGGGCGTCACGCTCGACCTCGGCGCCACCGCCAAGGCCGCCGCCGCCGACATGGCCGCCGCGAGCATCGCCGCACGGCTCGGCATCGGTGCCCTCGTCTCGCTCGGCGGGGACGTCGCGACCGCCGGCCCGGACCCGTCCGGCGGCTGGCAGGTGCGCGTGCAGGACCTCGACGAGGACCCCGTCGACCACGTCCGGATCGCCTCCGGCTGGTCCGTCGCGACCTCGAGCACCCAGAAGCGCCGCTGGGAGCAGGACGGCCACGCCCGGCACCACATCCTCGACCCGCGGTGGGGGCTGCCGGCCGACCCCGTCTGGCGCTCGGTCACCGTCGTCGCGCCGTCGTGCGTCACCGCCAACACGATGACGACCGCGGCGATCGTCCGCGGCCACGGCGCCACCGAGATGCTCCGGCAGAGCGGGCGGGCCGCGCGGCTCGTCGCCGCCGACGGCACCGTCGTCCGACTCGGCGGCTGGCCCGCCGACGACGCACGGACGGCCGCCTGATGGACACCGCACTCTGGGTCGTCGGCCGCGGTGCCGGTGTCGCCGCCGTCCTGCTCCTGACGCTCACCGTGCTCCTCGGCATCGTCACGCGCGGCGGACGCCCGCTCCCGGGACTGCCGCGGTTCGCCGTGCAGCTGGTGCACCGGGACGTCTCCCTCGCCTCCACCGTGCTGGTCGTCGTGCACGTGGCGACGCTGCTGCTCGACACCGAGGCCGAGCTGCGCCTGGTCGACACCGTCGTCCCGTTCACCGGGTCGTACCGGTGGTTCTGGCTCGGACTCGGCACCCTCGCCGTGGACCTGCTCGTCGTGCTCGTCGTCACGGCGCTCCTCCGACGCGTCATCGGCCCCCGGGTCTTCCGTGCGGTGCACTGGGCGGCCTACGCGATGTGGCCCGTCGCGATGGCGCACGCGATCGGGACCGGGACGGACGGCACGTCCGTGTGGTTCCTCGTCATCGCCGGGGTCTGCGCCGCCGCGGTCGTCGGCGCGGTCGCCTGGCGCTGCACCACCCGCGTCACCGAGTTCCACTCCATCCGACCGGAGGCCGTCCGATGACCACCACCACGCCCACCACCACCGCCGCGCCGCCCACCGGCACCCGGCGTCTCCTCGCGGCGGCCGGCCCGGACCTGGCGGCCCACCTCGCCGCCCACGGCCCGGTGCCGTCGATCGGCCCGGGCATCGTCGACGAGATCGGCCTCGCCGGGATCGACGGTCGCGGCGGCGCCGGGTTCCCCCTCGCGCGGAAGCTCCAGGTCGTCGCGGGACAGGCGCGCCGCGGGCGGAGCGGACGCTCACCCCTCGTCGTCGGGAACGGCGCCGAGGGCGAGCCGGCCAGCCGCAAGGACGCCGTGCTCCTCGAACGGGCCCCGCACCTCGTGCTCGACGGCCTCGTCGTCGCGGCCGTCGCCGTGGGGGCCACCGAGGCCGTCGTCGCGACGAGCGAGCGTCTCGCCGAGCACGTCCGCCGGGCGATCGACGAGCGGACGGCCGTGGCCGCTCGGCACGGTCACGCGTCGGACCCGGTGACCCTCGGCGTCCGTGCCCTGCCGCACACCTCGTTCGTGGCCGGTGAAGCCGGCGCCCTCGCGTCCGCCGTGTCGGGCGGACGCGGACTGCCGGAGGACCGCGTCGTGCGGCTCGCTGAGCGCGGTCCGAGCGGACGCCCCACCCTCGTGTCGAACGTCGAGACCCTCGCGCAGGCGGCGCTCGTCGCCCGGTACGGGGCGGCGTGGGCGCGGAGCGTCGGGAGCGCGACGGCTCCCGGGACCCGTCTCGTCACCGTGAGCGGTGTGACCGACCCGGCCCGTGCCGTGGTGCTGGAGACCGCCGGGGGTGCGCCGCTCGGGGACCTGCTGGGAGCCTCCCGGCTGGACACGGCCGACCCACGCCGGACGCGCGCCGTCCTGGTCGGCGGATGGGGCGGGACCTGGGTGCCGGCGGCGGCGCTCGACGCCTCCTTCGACGTGGACGGCCTCGCGCCGTGGGGAGCGGCACCCGGTGCCGGCGTCCTCGCGGTGCTCGACGACCGGACCTGTCCGATCGCGGTGACGGCGCGGATCGCGGCGGCGCTCGCCGACGCGTCGGCGGGGCGGTGCGGACCCTGCGTGAACGGCCTGCCACGGATCGCGGAGGTGGTGGCGGCGCTCGCCTCCGGGCGCCCGGCCGGGGACCTGGCGGCGGAGGTGCGGCGGCTCGTCGGCCGCGTCGACGGCCGGGGCGCGTGCCACCACCCCGACGGCGTGGCACGCATGGTCCGGAGCGCGATGACCGTGTTCCGGGACGACGTGCAGGCGCACCTCGGGGGTCACTGCCGGGTCGTGGGAGGTGCCCGGTGACCGCCCTGCACGTGGACTGGACCCGGTGCCGAGGGCGCGGGCTCTGCACGGAGCTCCTCGCCGGGCGGCTGTCGCGCGACGAGTGGGGCTACCCGATCACGACGGACGGCAGCGGGACGCGGGACGTCCCGGTCCGGCCGGACGAGCTGGACGCGGCCCGGGACGCGGTCGCGATGTGCCCGCTGCAGGCCTTGCGACTCACCTCGGACTGACGGCGGCCGATCAGTACCAGTGCGGGTCGACGCTCATCTCGTGGTTCCACGCACCGCACGGCGACCCGTACGCGTCGTGGATGTAGGCCAGGCCCCAGTTGATCTGCGTCGCCGCGTTCGTCCGCCAGTCCGCACCCGCGACCGCCATCTTCTCCGCCGGGAGCGACTGGGGGATGCCGTAGGCGCCGCTCGACGTGTTCAGCGCGTTCGCCCGCCAACCGGACTCCTGGGTCCACAGGGACACCAGGCACGAGAACTGGTCGGAGCCCCAGCCGTAGGCGCCGATCGCGCTGCGGGCGTAGGCCTGTGCTCCCGACGGGTCGACCACGACGCCGCCCGTGCTCGGGTAGGACGACCCGACGCTCGTCGCGGGTGTCGTCGTGTGGGTCGCCGCGGCAGCTGCCGCAGCCGCTGCCGCCTCGCGCCTCCGCTGCTGCTCGGCCTTCTGCGCCGCGACCTGCACGCCGAGCTGGTACCGCTGTTCGGTCGTCGCGGTGGTGTCCTTGAGCGCCGCCAGCTGGGCGTACAGCTCGTCGCTGTGCTGCTGCGTGTCGTCGACGGCGGCGTTCGCGACCGCCTCCGCGTCCTCCGCAGCGCTCGCCGTCGACTCCGCCCGGGCCGCGAGGTCGGCACGCTCGTCCTCGGCGCGGGTGGCCTGGTCGTGCAGCGACGACGCGGTCCCCGCGGCGACCGAGGCGTCGTCCATCACGTCGGCCCACGTCGACGACAGCTGGTCGAGCGCCCCGAGCTGGTAGAGCAGCTGCGAGGGGTCCTTCGCCGTCGCGATGCGGGTGGTCATCTGGCTCGTGCTGCTGTCGCGGTAGAGGTTCGCGGCGAGCTGGCCGGCGCGCTGCTCGGCGCGTTCCGCGGTCGCCGCCGCGTGGTCGGCCTGGGCCTGGAGGGCCGTGGCGGCCTGGGTGGCGGAGGCCAGCGCCGCCTCGGCAGCGTCCGCCTTCTGGGAGGCGTCGAGCGCGGCCTGCGACTTCACCGCTGCGGCCTGCTGCGCGGACTCGAGGGCGGCCTGGACCCGGGCGACCTCGGTCTTCTTCGCCTGCTCGTCACCCTTCGCGCGCTCGACGTCCTGCCAGGTCGGGTACTCCGTCGCGTTCGCCGGGACAGCGGTGACGACGGGGGCGACGAGCGCGCCGACGACCACAGCGGCCGCGACGAACCAGCCCCGGGAAGGGGTGAGGCGCATGGGGGCAGGCTACCGAGGACACGCCCGTTCGCCCTGAGCCTCGCCGTCGAACGGCTGAGGACTGGTAAAGTCCATCACGTCCGAGGACCGTTTCCCCGGACGTCACACAAACACTGCGCAGGCCGGGCACGGAGCTGGTCATCGGTGGTGGCTCGCGGGCCGGACGGTTTCCCGAGTGCTTCTACTGCTGGCCAGACATGCGTCCCGAACTCTTCGGCGCGCACGCACCATCGGGTGCCGTGGCCCCAGCCTGCCGAACACATCAAGGAGGCACCCTTTTGGAGGGTCCCGAGATCAAGTTCGCCGAGGCCGTTCTCGACAACGGCAAGTACGGCAAGCGCACCGTCCGGTTCGAGACCGGTCGGCTCGCACAGCAGGCCCAGGGCGCGGTCGCCGCGTACCTCGACGAGGACACGATGCTCCTCTCGGCCACCAGCGCCGGCAAGCACCCGCGTGAGGGCTTCGACTTCTTCCCGCTGACCGTCGACGTCGAGGAGCGCTCGTACGCCGCCGGCAAGATCCCCGGTTCGTTCTTCCGTCGCGAAGGCCGTCCCAGCACCGAGGCGATCCTCGTCTGCCGTCTCATCGACCGGCCGCTGCGCCCGTCGTTCGTCGACGGCCTCCGCAACGAGGTCCAGATCGTCATCACCGTCCTGAGCATCGCTCCGGACGAGTTCTACGACGCGCTCGCGATCAACGCGGCGTCCGCGTCGACGCAGATCTCCGGTCTGCCGTTCTCCGGCCCGATCGCCGGTGTGCGCCTCGCGCTCATCGGTGACCAGTGGGTCGCGTTCCCGAAGGCGTCGCAGCTCGCCGAGGCCGTCTTCGACCTCACCGTCGCGGGCCGTGTCGTCACGGACGAGGCCGGCAACGAGGACGTCGCCATCATGATGGTCGAGGCCGAGGCCACCGAGCACAGCTGGGACCTCATCCAGGGCGGCGCCACCAAGCCCGACGAGGCCGTCGTCGCGCAGGGTCTCGAGGCGGCGAAGCCGTTCCTCAAGCAGCTCGTCGAGGCGCAGGCGAAGATGGCCGCCCAGTCGGCCAAGGAGATCCAGGACTACCCGGTCTTCCCGCCGTACGCCCCCGAGGTCTACGACGCGGTCGAGGCCATCGCGCTCTCCGAGCTCGGCGACGTCTACAAGATCGCCGGCAAGCTCGAGCGCCAGGACGCCGACGACGCCCTCAAGGCTCGCGTCAAGGAGGCCATCGCCGCCAAGGTGACGGCCGGCGAGCTCCCCGAGAGCGCCAACGGCCAGGTCAGCGGCGCCTACAAGTCGGTCACGAAGAAGGTCGTCCGCGGCCGCATCCTGACCGAGCAGGTCCGCATGGACGGTCGCGGCCTCGCCGACATCCGTCCGCTCGACGCCGAGGTCGCCGTGATCCCGCGCGTCCACGGTTCGGCGATCTTCCAGCGCGGCGAGACCCAGATCCTGGGCGTCACCACGCTGAACATGCTCAAGATGGAGCAGCAGATCGACTCGCTGTCGCCCGTCCCGAGCGACGCCGCCGGACGGCGCTCGCACTCTCCGCCGCGCTCATCGCCGGCGCCGTGGCACTGCCGGGCGCGGCCGAGGCGGTCGGGCAGCTCGCGCTCGACCAGCACGGCGGCGCCCAGCGCCACCAGGGCGACCAGACGCGCTCGGTCCAGCAGGAGATCGAGCGCGCCGGCGCGAAGAACGTCATCCTGC
>NZ_BACZ01000024.1 GCF_000333375.1 Curtobacterium sp. B18 | reverse complement strand
TGTCATCGTGCCCGAGGCCGACGTCGACGCCGTCCGGGAGCGCTTGGCCCGGACCACGGCGGACGTCCGGTCGCTCGGGTCGCCCCGGCCGGGGTCCGTCACGGTGCTCACGGGTGCCGATGCGAAGGGCCTCGAGTTCGACGGCGTGCTGCTGGTCGATCCGGAGCGGGTCGGACAGGACGCGGCACGTGCGGCTGCTGCCGTGTACGTCGCCATGACGCGCCCGACGCGTCGCCTGACCGTCGTCGACGTCACCTGAGGGCCGCCCGCGGCACGTCGTGCGCGCGTCGTGCGTCGCGCGGGTCACTTCGTGAGCAGGAATGGTCGGGTGCGCGCGGGCGACCCGACCATTTCTGCTCACCAAGCGCAATGGGGCGGGCGCGCGGGCGGACGGGAGGCGCGGGGCGCGTCCGTCAGGTCGGGGCGCCCTCGGCCCGCACGCGCGTCACGAGTGCCGCCCACGGGCCGTCGAGGCGGGTGCCGGGGATCGTGACCGTCGTCCGTTCGACGGTGATCGTCCACGTGAAGTCGTCGCGGACGCCCGGTGCCGGGGCGCTCGGGGCGTCGCGGGGGAGCGCCCCGACGAGCTCCGACCACCCGGCGGGGTCGTCCGAGGCGTCGGTGTCGACGCGCCACCCCCTGGTCGTGCCGGCGATGCCCCCACTGCGGCGGACGTCGATGTGCATGGTGCCGACGGTACGCCGACGGCCCGGTTCAGTCGAGCACGCCCACCGTCCGCCAGGCGTCCGCGACGGCGGTGTGCTCGGCGGAGCCGTCCCCGAAGCGGGTGCGGGCGGCGTCGACCGTGACGGCCGCGAACCCGGCGAAGTCGATCGACGCGGTCACCGCGCTCGACGTGAGGGCGTCCCACCAGACGGCGCCGGCCCCCTCCCACGCGTTGCCCCCGATCGCGGTGGCGGCGAGGTAGAACGCGTGGTTCGGGATGCCGGAGTTGGTGTGCACGCCGCCGGAGTCCTCGGTGGTGTCGACGTACCCGGCCATGGTCGCGGGCTGCGGGTCCTTGCCGAGCACCGGGTCGTCGTACGCGGTGCCCGGTGCCTTCATGGACCGCAGGGCGACCCCGTGCACCGCCGGTGTGAAGAGCCCCTCGCCGATGAGCCACGACGCCTGGTCGGCGCTCTGGCGCCTGGCGTACTGGGCGACGAGCGAGCCGAACACGTCGCTGATCGACTCGTTCAGCGCGCCGGACTGCCCCTCGTACGTCAGGTCGGCGGTGTACTGCGTGACACCGTGCGCGAGTTCGTGGCCGATGACGTCGACCGCGATCGTGAAGCGCTCGAAGACCTCGCCGTCGCCGTCGCCGAAGACCATCCGGCTGCCGTCCCAGTAGGCGTTGTCGTAGTCCTGCCCGTAGTGCACCGTGGCGTCGAGGGGCAGCCCGGCGCCGTCGATCGACACCCGTCCGAACACCTCGAGCCAGAAGGCGTGCGTGTCGCCGAGGCCGGTGTACGCCTCGTCCACCGCGGCGTCACCGGTGACCGGGTCGCCCTCGCGCCGGACGGTCGTGCCGGGCAGGGTCGTGCCCCCGTGGGCGTCGGAGATGGTCCGCTGCGGCGAGCGGTCGACCGTGCCGCTGACGCCCTGCGGCGGGACCCGGTGGTCGTGCTTCGGTCGCTGCACGGTGTCGAGCGAGGCCAGCGCCGTCCGGGCGGCCGACGACGCACGGGGGAAGCCCTGGGCGTCGGCCACGGCGCGGAGCAGGTACGGCGGGACGACGGATCGGATGCGGTCGCGCGGGGTCATGGCGTCATGCAACCACCGGGCACCGACACCGCCCTCAGCCCTCCTTGCGGTTCTCCACGAGGGCGAGCGCGTAGGACTCCCACCACACGCCGGCAGGGGGTCCGCCGTTGCAGGTGCCGTCGCTCAGCCCGGGCGTCTTCACCCAGAGCAGGGCGTCGAGCCGGGTGGAGCCGCGGGTGACGTGCGGGGTCTGCCCGAGCCCCGCGCCCTCGGGGTTGCACCAGGTGCCGCGCCAGCCCTGCCCGTTGCGCGAGACGTCGATGACGAAGTGCGGGTCGCCCCCGATCGCGTCGGCGAGCCGGTCGGCCCAGGCGCGTTCCTGGTCGACGCGGTAGAAGTTGGACACGTTCGTGAAGAAGCCCTGCACCCGGTCGACCCCGGCCTCGCGCAGCCACCGCGCCATCGTCGCCGTCGGCACGCGGTTCTCGTTCCCGCCGTCGAGGTAGACGGTGAGGCCGTGCCCGGTGAGCTCGTCGACGGCCTTGCGGAGCAGCGGCAGGCGGTCGCGTTCGAGGCGCTTGCACACCTGGATCTGGGCGATGGCGTCGGGTTCGACCAGGACCACCGCGTGGGAGCCGGCCATCGCTCGCACTGCCGACCGGACCCACGGCAGGTACGCGTCCGCCGCGGTCCCGCCCTTCGAGTAGCTGCCGCAGTCGCGGTCGGGGACGTTGTAGAGGACGAACACCGGTGTCTTCCGTTGCCGCTCAGCGCTGCGGACGACGTCCCGGATGGTCTGACGCGTCTCGGACACCGAGGTGTTCGTCAGCCAGGTGGCGATCGGCTGGTCGGCGATCACGGCGATCTTCCGCGCCGTCGCGCTGTCGCCGTCGGCCCGCGCCGTGGCCTCGCGTCGGCCGGGTTGGTTCTCGGCGGCGGGCTGCTCGGCGAGTCCGCCGGGGAAGGCCTCGGCCGCCGTCTTCCGCTCGGCGACCTGCCGGCCCGTCGGTGCGGTGTCGCGGGGGAGCACCAGCACGAGCGTCACGACGAGTGCGGCGACCACGACCGCGGCGAGCCCGATCCAGGTCCACTGGCGGCGGCCGGGGCTCCGGCGTGCACGGGTTCCGTCGAGACTCGGCATGCGCCCATGCTCGCAGGTGTGACCCGCACGCGGCCAGGCCCGGAGGACGCACCGGGCGTTCACCCAGCGTGGCCGTCGGTTCTTGCCAGGACGGTGCCCCAGACTGTCCGGATGTTCCGGAAGCTCCTCCTCCTCGCCCTGACCGCGGCGTACGCCTGGGTGATCTGGCGGATGACCCTCACGCCGCAGGTCTTCACCTCGGCGCAGAACTCCCTCGTCCTGCACGCCATCGCCTGGGTGCAGCAGCTCCCGCACGGCGCGTGGTTCACGTACGAGCGCACGGAGTTCCTCGCCAACATCGCGATGTTCGTCCCCGTCGGCATGCTCGCCGCGCTCTGGCTCCCGCGTCGGTGGTGGATCCTCGGCGCACTCGTCGCCGTCGTGCTGTCCACCGGGATCGAGTTCGCGCAGGCCACCTACCTGCCGTACCGCGTCGCCGATCCGCGCGACGTCCTGTCCAACGGGCTCGGCCGGCCTTCCGGATCCTCGCGACCGTGGTCATCCCGACCTTCCGCTTCTCGGCGCGCTACCACTGGCACGGTCCGAACCGGCTGCCCGCCGAGGGCGCCGTGAGCTGTCGCTCAGCGCGAGAGTCTGGCGCGCACTACCAGCTGACGGGGAGCGGCTTGCCCTCCTCGTAGCCGGCGGCCGACTGGATGCCGACGAGCGCCCGCTCGGAGAACTCGGCGAGCGAGGACGCGCCCGCGTACGTCGCCGAGCTGCGGACACCGGTGGTGATCATGTCGAGCAGGTCCTCGACGCTCGGCCGCTCCGGGTCGAGGTAGATCGTCGACGACGAGATGCCCTCGGCGAAGAGCGCCTTGCGGGCCCGCTCGTACGGGTCGAGGCGCTCGAAGCGCTCGCGGACGGCCTTCGCCGACGCCATGCCCCAGCTCTCCTTGTAGGCCTTGCCCGCGGCGTCGCGGCGGAGCACGCCCGGCGCCTCGAGCGTCCCGGCGAACCACGAGCCGATCATCACGGCGGAGGCGCCGGCAGCGAGGGCGAGCGCGACGTCTCGCGGGTAGCGGACCCCGCCGTCTGCCCAGACGTGCGCGCCGAGCGAGCGCGCGGCGGCGGCCGTCTCGAGCACGGCGGAAGACTGGGGGCGACCGACGGCCGTCATCATGCGCGTGGTGCACATCGCGCCGGGGTCCGACGCCGACCTTGATGATGCTCGC
>NZ_BACZ01000025.1 GCF_000333375.1 Curtobacterium sp. B18 | reverse complement strand
CGCTTCGTCGGCTGGGGCGCCCGCAAGCTGGTCGGCGCGACCACGCACCTGCCGGACCCGGTGGTCGGGCTCGCCGAGGACGCCGCGACCATCGCGGGGTCCGTCAAGGTGATCACCGCCGACTGACGGTCCGGACCGCCTGCGGGACGGGAGGG
>NZ_BACZ01000026.1 GCF_000333375.1 Curtobacterium sp. B18 | reverse complement strand
CCCGGCGGCGAGGAGCGTGATGCCCCCGAGTCCGACGAGTCGCGCGACGAGCACGTTCTCCCCGAGGCCCTTCGCCAGGTCGGTCCCGAGTCCGAGTGCGTCGAGCGCCCGCACGTTCAGCACGGCGAGCACCAGCCCGGCCACCAGGAACGGCCACACGGCTCCGAGGACGTCGAGTTGCCGTGCCGCGAGCGACCCGACGACCCACAGGCGGTACGCGTCGAGCGAGTCCTGGTCGGTGAGCACCACGAACGACGTCAGGGCGCCGAGGAGTGCCGACACCGCCGCGCCGGCGAGGGCGAGGGGCACCGGACTCGCGGTCCCGCTCCCCGCGATCGTCACCGAGAACACGACGACGCTCGCCACGAGGGCCCCCACGAGCGCGAACCACACCGTGGCGCCCGTGCTCGTGATGCCGAAGACGTAGACGCCGATCACGACCGCGAGGCCGGCGCCCGACGAGACACCGAACAGGCCGGGGTCGGCGAGGGGGTTCCGGGTGTGGCCCTGCATGAGCAGCCCGGCGATCCCCAGGGCGGCGCCGACGGCCGCGCCGATGAGCGTCCGCGGGATGCGCGAGCCCCAGACGATGGCCTCGTCCGTGCTGCTCCCGGTGCGCAGGAGCCCGTCGAGCACCCGGTCCGCGCCGATCCGGTTGCTGCCGAGGAGCAGGCTCGCCAGCGCCACGAGCACGACCACCACGACGAGGCAGACGATCACGAGCGCCCGCCGCCGGAGCGCGGTGCGGTGCACACCGAGCGCGTCCGACGGACGCGCTCGGTGGGACTGCCGGACGGGAGCCGGAGCGGAGATCGGGGCTGGCACGGAGATCATCTTAGGTTAGCCTTGCCTCATGGCGAAGATCCCGCGGCTCCTGCCCGAGAACCCCCGGCTCTTCCGTGCCCACGTCGTGGGCAGCGCCCGGGTCACCCCGTCGATGCACCGCGTCACGATCACCGGGGACGACCTCGGCGAGTTCCGGTACCTCGGGTTCGACCACTGGTTCCGCCTCTTCGTGCAGCGCCCCGACCAGGACGCGTTCCGGATGCCCGAGCTCGACGGCACGAAGTGGTGGCCGACCTACCTCGCCATCCCCGAGGACGTCCGGCCGCACTGTGCGAACTACACCGTCGCCGCCTTCCGCCGACTCGACGACGGCACGGCCGAGCTCGACGTCGACTTCGTCGTGCACACCGACGACGACGGCACCCCCGAGGGCCGAGCCGCGATCTGGGCCTGCGGTGCACGCCCCGGTGACGAACTCGCCCTGCTCGACCAGGGCTGTATCTTCGACTGCCCGCCCGACACCAGCGAGGTCCTGATCGCCGCCGAGGAGACCGGGCTCCCCGGGGTCGTCGGGATCGCGGCGTCGCTGCCGAGGGACACCGTCGGCCGCATCATCCAGGAGGTCCCCACGGCGGCCGACGTCCGCGCGCTCGACGCCCCGGCCGGGGTGCGCGTCACGTGGATCGTCCGCGACGAGGTCGACGAGCACGCGGTCCCGGGGCGGGCGGCGCTCGCCGAGCTCCAGCGGCACGTGCCGACCGACGACCGCGGCTACGCCTTCGTGGTGGGGGAGTCGACCCTCGCGACCGAGGGGCGTCGACACCTGCACCGGGCCGGGCTGCCGAAGTCGCGGATCACCTTCTCGGGTTTCTGGAAGCACCAGGCCCGCGAGTCCGTCCCGGCCTGACGCACATCCCCTCGCCTCAGGGTGTCCAACCCCGGGGCACCACGAACGCGTCCCACAGCGCTCGCCCCGACCGGTCCGCGGTGCTGACGTCGAGCACGATTCCGTCCGCGTCGGCGGGCACCGTGATGGACAGCCGCGTCGTGGCGCCGCAGACGATGTCGCCCTCGTCGAGGACCGAGCGCGGGTTCGTCGACTCGCCGCCGTGCTCCTTCCGGGCGGTGAAGTCGCGGATCGTCAGGTGCACGATCGCCGTCGAGCGGCACACAGCGAGGACGTCGTACGGGCCGGAGAGGTCGTACTCGAGCGCGGCGGACCCCGTGACCGCTCCACGCTCGTCGTCGTCCACGAGGAGCTGCCCGCCGGCTCCGCCCGCTGCACTCTCGCCACCGCCGAGGAGCGAGGACATCCGGTCGAACCACGCGTGTCCGTAGTCCTTCGGGAACGCGTCGTGGCCCGAGCAGCCGGTCAGGGTCAGCATGACGCCGGTGGCGGCGATCGCGGACAGCAGCCGCCGGCGGGTCTTCAGCACCCCGCGATCATCCCGGAACACGCAGCGGTCCGGCGACCCCTCGTCCGGGGTACCGACAGACGGACAGGAGGCGCGGTACCAGCGGGCACCGCGCCTCCCGTCCGTCCCGGGGTCGCGTCAGCGTTCCCGCTGGCTACGCCCGTTCCCACCGGCTACGCCCGCTCCCGCCAGGTACGCCCGTTCCGACCAGGCGAGCCCGCGGTACCTGGTCGATCCGGGCGTACTGCCCCGAAACTTCCGACCAGGTACGCCCGTTCCCACCGGCTAAGCCCGTTCCCGCCAGGTACGCCCGTTCCCGCCGGGTACGCCCGTTCCGACCGGGCGAGCCCGCGGTACCTGGTCGATTCGGGCGTACTGCCCCGAAAGTTCCGACCAGGTACGCCCGTTCCCGCCAGGTACGCCGATCCGGCCGCTCCGCACCGCCCCGCCCCGGGCCGCGAGGACCCCGCGCCCACCGACCGTCACGGCTGCCCGCCCGCTCGACGGACGGGTAGCCTCCGCGGCATGAGCAGCCGACTGAGCGAACTCGTCCTCAACTGCGCCGACCCCATCAACGACCGGGTCGAACGCCTCAACGCGCTCGGCTTCGACATCGAGGAGCTGTCGATCCACACGACCGAGGGTGGGTCGCAG
>NZ_BACZ01000027.1 GCF_000333375.1 Curtobacterium sp. B18 | reverse complement strand
ACGGGCACGACCGACGCCGCCGACCAGATCTGGCTCGTCGGCGGGACGACCCGAGCGGTGACCGCCTACTGGCAGGGCAACACCGACGGCGGGAAGGCGAACCTGCGGCACTTCGCCAACGTCGAGGGGACGTACGCGACCACCCGCGCAGCCGTCTGGCGGCAGGCGCAGACGGCCGTCAACGCGGCGGTGCCGGTGGGGTGACGGACTGACGGATCCGACGGACGGGAGGCGCGGTGCCAGCTGGCACACCTCCCTCGCAGGCTCGGTCGGCGCGCCCCGCGTGACGCTGGCGCGTCACCGCTGAGCGGGGCGCGCTCCCGTCCGTCGGCAGGTGCGGACTAGGACAGCTTCTTGCCGTCCTGGAGCCAGCCCGCGAGCTGCTGCATGTAGGCGGCCTGCGAGGTGTAGTCGAGTGCGGGGAAGGTCCAGCTGTGGACCTGACCCGCTTCGAGGGCCGCGTTGTCGGCGAACGTCGGCTGCTTCTCGAGGTCGGCGACCTGGTAGCCCTGCTGCGAGAGCAGGATCACGTCACCGGAGATCTGGCCGGCGTTCTCCCACGAGTAGATGCCCCAGTAGAAGCCCTTCGGCTTCGGGTTCACGAAGTCGACGCCGAACGAGGTGTACATCTGCAGCGTCGGCTCGTCGGTCGGCCGCGTCACGTAGGCGCCGTCGCCGTCGGCGTACATCGAGACGACCGAGAGGTCCGAGTCCTTCGCGACCTTCTCGAGGTCGTCCGCGGCGGTCTCGAAGCGGTCCTCGGCCTTGTCGACCGTCGACTCCTTCGCGCCGAGCGACTCGGCGAGCTTCGCGATCGTCTCGATGACGTCCTCGCCCTTGCCGCCCCACTTGACCTGGGCGACCGGAGCGATCGCCTCGACCTGCTTCTGCTGCTCCTTGTCCTTGAACCCGTACCCCGGCTGGGTGGTGTCGAGCGTGCCCTGCTCGTCGGTCGGGTAGACCGAGGTGACGACGAGGTCGGGCTTCAGCGCGGCGAGCTGCTCGAGGTCGATGTCGCCGTAGGCGGCGCCGAGCTGCGTGATGCCGTCGGTGTCGAGGTCGTCGAAGCGGGCGTCCTTCGCCATGGTGAGCTGCCCGAAGGTGCCGACCGGCTTGAGCCCGTACTCGATGAACGAGATCGCGATGTCGTTGAGCACGACGACGCGCTTCGGGGTGTGGTCGACCTTGATGGTCGTGCCGGTGGCGTCCTTGTACGACCAGGCGCCGCCGGCCGCGGCGCTGCTGCCGCTGCCGGCGCTGTCGTCGGAGCTGTCCGTGCTGGAGCAGCCGGCGAGGAGGAGGGCCGAGACGGCCACGGAGGTCACGAGGGCGGCGCGGAAGGAGCCGCGGCGGATGATCTTCACGTTAGGAGAGGCTAACCTAAGTTGCGGGTGCCCGCCAGTTCGGATTCCGGACGGGTGGTGCCGGCCGGCGTCGCCTCGGCCCGGACCACGTCGTGCTCGTCGGCCTCGGGCACGATCATCGGCGCACCGGTCACCGGGTCCGCCACGACGCGGGCGTGCAGGCCGAACGCACGGTCCAGCAGCTCCGGGGTGAGGACCTCGGCAGGCGTGCCGTCGGCTGCGATGCCGCCGTCGTGCAGGACGACGAGCCGGTCCGAGTAGCGGGCTGCGAGGGTCAGGTCGTGCAGGACCATGACCACGGTCGACCCCTGCTCGCGGTTGAGGCGCCGGACGAGCCGGAGGACCTCGAGCTGGTGCGCCAGGTCGAGGTACGTCGTCGGTTCGTCGAGGAGGAGGGTGTCGGCCTGTTGGGCGACGACGAGGGCGATCCACGCTCGTTGCCGCTGGCCGCCGGAGAGGCTCGCGACGTCGCGGTGGGCGACCTCGGTCAGGCCGGTGGCCGCGATCGCCTGCTCGGCGATGTCCGCGTCGTCGGCCGTCCAGGGCTTCGCCCACGACTGGTGCGGGTTCCGGCCGCGCATGACCAGGTCGAGCACGCTCGTGCCGGCCGGGGCGACGGGGGACTGCGGCAGGATCGCGAGCTTCTTCGCGACCGCCCGGTTCGGCTCGCGGCGGATCGGCACGCCGTCGAGGTGGACCTCGCCGGACTGCGGCTTCAGGACGCGGCCGAAGGCCTTGAGCAGCGTGGACTTCCCGCAGCCGTTCGCACCGAGGAAGGTCGTCACCGTGCCGCGTTCGATCCGCAGGTCGAGGTCGGCGAGCACGGGGTGCCGGTCGTAGCCGACGGCGAGTCCGCGGGCCTCGAGCACGGGGACGGCGGTGCCTGGCTGGGTGTCGGTGGTGCCTGGCTGGGTGTCGGTGGTGCCGGGCCAGGTGTCGGTGCGGGTCATCGGGACATCTCCTTGCGGTGACGGATGAGGAGCCAGATCAGGTACGGGGCGCCGATCACGGTCGTGATGATGCCCACCGGGACCTGCCAGGGGAACGCCGAGCGGGCGAGCAGGTCGGCGGCGAGGACGAGGGCGGCGCCGAGCGCTCCCGCGAGCAGCAGGGGCGGACGGTTCGTGCCGGCGAGCCGGAGCCCGACCTGCGGGACGACGAACGCGACGAACCCGACCGGTCCGGCTGCGGCGACGGCCGCGGCGGTGAGGACGACCGCGAGCGCGATGACGACGAGCCGGTGCCGCTGGACGGCCAGGCCGACGCCGGTCGCGACCTCGTCGCCGAGCTGCCCGATGCCGAGGGCGGCGCTCGTGGCCAGCGCCAGGGGGACGGCGACCGCGGCGACGATCAGCAGCGGCCAGACGCTCGACCAGGACGTGCTCGACAGGCTGCCGACGAGCCACTGCGAGGCCGCGGCCGCGGCGGTGATCTTCGCGCGGACGAGCAGGTAGCTCGTGACGGCGTCGAGCGTGGCCCCGACCCCGATGCCGACGAGGATCAACCGGTAGCTCTGCACCCCGCCGCGCCACCCGAACCCGTACACGGCCGCAGCCGCGAGGAGCGCGCCGATCGTCGCGGCGACCGGGATGCCGCCGCCGAGGACGACCGCGGAGACCGAGTACGACCCGCCGCCGAGCACGATCGCGGCCACCGCTCCCACGCTCGCGCCGGAGGTCACCCCGATGATGTCCGGCGTCCCGAGCGGGTTCCGCGTGAAGGTCTGGGTGAGGGCTCCGGCGACCCCGAGCGTCAGGCCCACCAGCGCGCCCGTCAGCACGCGGGGGAGGCGCAGGGTGGAGACGATGAAGGCGTCCGGTCCCGACTCGAGCCCGAACAGCGACCGGATCACCGTCACCGGGGCGATCCAGGTCGACCCGATCGCGACGCCGAGGACGATCAGGACACCGACGGCCCCGAGTGCGGCGACCGTGTACCAGAAGACCCGGGGGTGCCAGGCGAGCCCGACGGGGCCGATGACGACGCCGCGGCGGCCCGCGGCGGTGTGCGTGCGGGGGTGCGTCTCCGTGCGCGTCTGCGTCTGCGCGTCCGTCTGGGTCTGCGTCTGCGCGTCCGCGCGCGGCTGCGTCTGCGCCTGCGCGTCCGTGCGCGTCCGTGCTGCTCCGCCGC
>NZ_BACZ01000028.1 GCF_000333375.1 Curtobacterium sp. B18 | reverse complement strand
CGCGCCTCCTGGGTGGTCGCGCCGTGACTAGGCGCGGTGCGCCGGCGGGTGCCCGGACTCGTGCGCGTTCGCGTCCGGCTCCACCGGCAGCGCGTGCGAACCGGTGTGGGTGCTCTCGCGCCCGCCGGTCGGGTGCGACCGCTCGAGCTTCGCGCCCTCGACGTCGACGTCCGGCACGATCCGGTCGAGCCACTTCGGGAACCACCACGCGCTCTCGCCGAGCAGGTGCATCGCGGCCGGGATGAGCAGCATGCGGACGACGAAGGCGTCGATGAGCACGCCGAACGCCAGCCCGAAGCCGATCGGCTTGATGGTCGAGGAGTCCGAGAAGATGAAGCCCGCGAACACCGAGATCATGATGATCGCGGCCGCCGTGACCACCGCGCGACCGGCGTGCAGTCCGCGCTGGACCGCGACCTTCGCGCTCGCGCCGTGGGCATACGCCTCGCGCATGCCCGACACCAGGAAGAGCTGGTAGTCCATCGCGAGTCCGAACAGGATGCCGATCTCGATGATGGGCAGGAAGCTCAGGATCGGTGCGGGGTCGTGCACCCCGAACACGCTGCCGAGCCAGCCCCACTGGTAGATCGCGGTCAGGCCACCGAACGACGCGAGGACGGACAGGATGAAGCCGGCCGTCGCGGTGATCGGGACGAGGAACGACCGGAACACGATGATGAGGATGATGAGCGAGAGCCCGACGACCACCACGAGGTAGAGCGGCAGCACGTTCGAGAGCTTCTCGGAGACGTCGATGTTCGCGGACGCGTTGCCGGCGACGCCGAGCGTGACCTTGCCGTCGTCGGTGGAGACCGTCTGCTCGCGGAGGTCCCTGACGAGGGTCTCGGTGGAGACGCTGTCCGGACCGCCGGCGGGCTTCACCTGGAACGCGATGATGTCACGGTCCTTCGAGGCGCCGATCGGAAGGACGGCCTTGACGTCGTCGTTCTTCGCGATCGCCTCGCCGATGGTGACCTCGGTCGCGGTGACGTCGTCCTTGCTGACCGCGTCCGGCAGGGTCGCGACGACGAGGAGCGGGCCGTTCTGCCCGGCGCCGAACTCGCTGTCGAGCGCCTTGTAGGCCTTGTACTGGCTGGAGTCGACCGACTCGGACGCACCGGTCGGCAGGCCGAGGCGCATCTGCGTGGCGGGGAGCGCGATCGTGCCGAGCACCGCGACGCCGGCGACGAGCGTGATGACCGCGCGCCAGGTCGACATCGGCTTGTTCGGCACCCGGGTCGAGTCGGTGTTGCCGATCTTCGCGCGCTCCTTCTTCCGGAGGATCCGCATGCCGATGAGCGACAGCAGCGCCGGGGTGAAGGAGGTCGCGATGAGGATCGCGAAGAAGACCGCGACCGCGCCGACGGTGCCCATGAGTCCGAGGAACGGGATGCCCGTGATGTTCAGGGCGAGGAGCGCGACGATGACGGTCGCGCCGGCGAAGACCACGGCGTTGCCGGAGGTGCCGTTCGCGAGCCCGATGGAATCGTGCACGCCCATGCCCTGCTTCAGCTGCGTCCGGTGTCGGTTGAGGATGAAGAGCGAGTAGTCGATGCCGACCGCCAGGCCGAGCATCACCCCCAGCACCGGCGTGACCGAGATGAACTCGACGAGGCTCGAGAACGACAGGGCCGCGAGCGACGCGACGCCGACGCCGAGCACGGCGGAGACGAGCGGGACGGCCGCGCCGATGATCGTGCGGAGCATCAGGAACAGCACGATGGCGGCGATGATCACGCCGCCGATCTCGCCCGGACCGAGGATCGACGGGACGCCCTGGGCGATGTCGTTCGAGACGTACACGTCGACGCCGCTGATGTCGGCCGCCTCGGCGTCGTCCGCGATCTGGGTTTTCGTGTCGGCCGGGACCTCGTAGGTCGACTTCGTGAACTGCACGGTGCCGATGACGGCGCTGCCGTTCGACGACACGAAGCGGATGTCCTTCGACAGGTCGAGGAGCTTCGAGCCCTGTTCGAGCTCCTGCTCGCTCGCGTCGAGCTTCTTCGTGTTGGCGTCGATCTGCTGCTGCGCGGCCTCGAGCTGCTGCTCACCCGAGGTGATCTGCTGCTGCTGCGCGTCGATCTGTGCCTGCGCCTGCGCGAGCTGCGTCTGGGCGGCGGCCGCGGCGGCGGCTCCGGCTGCCTCGGCCTGGGCCTTCTGCGCGTTCAGCTGGGCCTGCGCGCTGGCGATCTGCTCCTTGCCGGACGCCAACTGCGACTGCTGCGCGTCGAGCTCCTTCTGACCGCTCTCGATCTGCGCACGGCCGTCGGTGATCTGCTCGCGGCCGTCGACGATCTTCTGCCGCTGGTCGTCGAGCTGCTGCTGCGTGTCGAAGCCGCTCGTGGCGCCCTTGACGCCGTCGAGCTGCTCGACCTTCTGCAGGAAGTCCGCGACGTCGGACTTCTGGGTGTCCGTGAACGCCTTGCCGTTCGTCGTCTCGAAGACGATCGTGCCGGTGCCGCCGTTCGCCGACGGGAACTTGTCGGCGAGCTCGTCCTGCACCTGGCTCGTCTTGGTGTTCGGGATCGTGATCGACGACGAGATGGTGCCGGCGAACAGCGAGTACGTGACACCGGCGATGCCCATGATCACGATCCAGGCGATGATCACGAGCCAGTGGCGTCGCGCGGAGAACCGTCCGAGACGGTAGAGGAGACCGGCCATGCGGTTGCCCCGATCCTTTCGTTGTCAGCTGCTGTGGTGCGGGGTGCGCCGGTGGACCCCTGGGGAGGGAGGTGTCAGTCGTCGGCCATGTAGCCGCTGCGGACGCTGTGCACGAGTCGTGCGAGCAGGGCGTCCCAGGCGTCGATCGCGTCCGGGTCGAGGCGGGGTCCGGTCGTCGTGAGCCAGTGGTCGGCGATCACGACGATCCCGCTCATCAACGACTCGACGAGGAGCGCGGCATCGAGGGCGTCGGCCGCCGGGTGGCGTCGGGCGACCTCGTCGCGGAGGCGTTCGGTGACCCGGGCGAAGGCGGTCTGTGTGAGGACCGCGGCCTTGGGGTCGTCCTTGCCGGGGTCGCCGAGGATCCGGTACATCCCGGCGATCGCGGGCGCCAGGTCGGCACCGCGCGCGGCGGACTCGAGCTCGTCGAACATCGACGACCGGCTGCCGTCGCCGACCGGGGTCTTCGCCATGTCGGCGAGGAAGCGGTCGATGATGACCGAGAGCTCCTGCTCGCAGACGGCCAGCAGGACCTCGTCGAGGGACCCGAAGTGGTTGAAGACCGTCCGGCGAGCGATGTCGGCCCGGGACGCCAGGTCGTCGACGCTGAACTCGCGGCCACCGCGCTCGTCGATCAGGTCGCGAGCGGCCCGCAGGATCGCCGCCCGGTGCTTCGCCTTGAGGGCGGCGCGGCGGTCGATCGACAGGGTCACGACGACGACACTAGGTGCATCGATGCACTCGGTGCAACGATGTGGAGTGCATCCTCAGGGACGTCCCCCGATGCGGAAACACGGTTCTGAACCGATGTGCACGTGGTTGACTGGGCCGAGCACGTCCGCCGTACGAAGGAGTACCGATGCCCGCCCGCCTGTCCCCGGAGACCCTCGACGAGATCGCCGCGAGCGGTGTCGCCGTCCCGACCTACGACCGCGACGGGATCACCGCCGGCATCGTGCACTTCGGCGTCGGCGGCTTCCACCGGGCGCACCAGGCGATGGTGATCGACCGGCTGCTCCAGCGGGGCGAGGGCCGCGAGTACGGCATCTGCGGCGTCGGCGTCCTCGAGCAGGACCGCCGGATGGCCACGGCGATGGCCGAGCAGGGCGGGCTGTACACGCTCGTCCTCAAGCACCCCGACGGCACCCGCGAGTCCCGCGTGGTCGGCAGCATCGTCGACTACCTGCTCGCCGTCGACGACCCCGACGCCGTCGTCGAGAAGATGGCGCACCCCGACACCAGGATCGTCAGCTTGACCATCACCGAGGGCGGCTACAACTTCGACCACGTCACCGGAGCGTTCGTCGCGGACGAGCCCGGCGTCGCGGCCGACCTGCGCGGCGACGGCCCGCCGCACACCGTGTTCGGACTGGTCGTCGAGGCCCTGCGGCGCCGGCGGGACCGCGGGCTGGAGCCCTTCACCGTGATGTCCTGCGACAACATCCAGGGGAACGGGCACGTCGCCCGCGAAATGTTCACCGCCTACGCCCGGCTGCAGGACCCGGCGTTCGCCGGCTGGATGGACGAGCACGTCTCGTTCCCGAACTCGATGGTGGACCGGATCACCCCGGTCACCGCCGACGAGGACCGCGCCTGGGTCCGTGACGAGCTCGGCATCGAGGACGCCTGGCCGGTCGTCGCCGAACCGTTCTTCCAGTGGGTGCTCGAGGACGACCACCCCGCAGGCCGCCCGCCGTACGATCAGGCCGACGTCCAGATCGTCGACGACGTCGAGCCGTACGAGCTCATGAAGCTCCGACTCCTCAACGCCTCGCACCAGGGCCTGTGCTACTTCGGGTACCTGTCCGGGTACCGCTACGCGCACGAGGCCACGCAGGACCCGGCGATCGCGACCGTCCTGCGCCGGTACATGGACGAGGAGGGAACGCCGACCCTGCACCCGGTGCCCGGCATCGACCTGGACGACTACAAGGCGACGCTCATCGAGCGGTTCCAGAACCCCGAGGTCCGCGACACCCTCGCCCGCCTCTGTGCCGAGTCGAGCGACCGCATCCCGAAGTGGCTGCTGCCGGTGGTGCGCGAGAACCTCGCCGCCGACCGACCCGTCACCCTGTCCGCGGGCATCGTGGCCTCGTGGGCGCGGTACGACGAGGGCACCGACGAGTCCGGCGAGCCGATCCGGATCGTGGACCGGCTGGCCGACGAACTGCACCGCATCGCGCTCACCCAGCGGGACGACCGGCTCGCCTTCATCCGGAACCGGCAGGTGTTCGGGGACCTGGTGGACGACGAGCGGTTCGTCGCGGCCTACCGCGACGCCCTCGACGGGCTGATCGCGGACGGCGCGCACGCGACGGTGACGCGCCTGTCGCGTTCCTGAGACGCGACCGTCCACGGGCCTGGAGGCGCGNTGCCNGNCCGCACCGCGCCTCCAGGCCCGTCCCGTGGTGCGTCCAGGGCGCTAGGGTCGCGTCGTGAACCGGACCGACCGCCTGTACGCGCTCGTCGAGGAGCTGCGCGCGGCGGCACCCGGCCGGCGGAGCGCTCGTCGCCTGGCCGAGCACTTCGGGGTGAGCGTCCGGACCGTCGAGCGGGACCTGCGCGCGCTGCAGGAGGCCGGCCTGCCGATCTGGTCCGAGCCGGGACGCACCGGCGGGTACACCATCGACGCCCGTGCGACGCTCCCGCCCCTCGGGTTCACGGTGGACGAGGCGCTCGCCGTGGCGATCGGCCTCGGGACCCTCGGTGCGAGCCCCTTCCGCGATGCCGCCAGGAGCGCGGCGCGCAAGGTCACCGCGGTCCTCGCCGAGGACGACGCCCGACGGACGGCCCGGCTCGCCGCACGGGTGCTCCTGCTCGAGGCGGGCGACCGGACCCCGGCACCCGTCGCCCTCGCGGGTGCGCTCACGGGCGGACGCGTGGTGCGGATGCGGTACCGCGACGCGAACGGCACCGAGACCGACCGCACGGTCGAACCACTCGGGTACGTCGGCAAGGGGGAGGACTGGTACCTCGTCGCCTGGTGCCGACTGCGCGACGGGGTCCGGGCCTTCCGTGGCGACCGGGTGCTGGTCGTCGAGGAGACCGACGAGGCCGCGCCGCCGCGGGTCGTCCGGATCGAGGAACTCGACATACCGCACGGGGTGCTCCGACCCGTCCTCGGAGACTGACGGACCGATCCGCGGAAACCCCGACAGGACGGTGTCGCGGACGGCGAGGATGCTCGTCCCCGGGTGGTCACGGTGGTCACCCGGGAAGGCACACCGTGGAGTTCGCATCGATCCGCATCATCACCGAGGACCTGGAGGGGATGGTGGCGTTCTACGAGCGCATCACCGGCACCACCGCCCGACGTCCGGCCCCGGTCTTCGCCGAGTTCGTGACCGGCGGCCTCGTGCTCGCGCTCGCGACGCCGGCGACGGTCGCGATGCTCGGCGTCGACGCGCCGCGGGCTGGTGTCGCGGGCAGTGCGATCGTCGAGTTCCTCGTGGCGGACGTGGACGCCGCCTTCGGTCGCCTGCAGGACGGGCTCGGCGACGTGGTGCTGCCGCCGACGACGATGCCGTGGGGCAACCGGTCCGCGCTCGTCCGGGACCCGGACGGCACGCTGGTGAACCTGTTCAGTCGTCCCGCGTGACCGTTCCGGTTCGGGGATCCCGGGGATCGCGAACCGGGACGGTCAGCGCTCGTCGTCGTCCCACGGCACCGGCGTGGTCGTGCCGGTCTCCCAGTCCCGCCGGAGCACGCCGTAGCCGACGGACGCGACGGGGCGTCCACCCTCGACTGGCCAGCCCTCGCGGTAGTGCGCCTCCTTCACCCAGCCCGCACGGACGAACACGCGCCGCATCGCGACGTTGTCCTCGCGCGTCTGCCCCTCGAAGCGCGTGACGGCGGGCAGGGTGGTGAACACGTGGTCCGTCGTCGCACGGAGCGCGGGCACACCGAGGCCACGGCCGCGGAACCGGCCGGCGATGCGGAGGTCGAAGAGCGGCACCGGATCCTCGAGGTCCTCGAGCCGGACGATCCCGACCCGCCCGAGCTCGGCGTGCTCGAGCCAGTACGTGTCGTGCTCGCCGTCACGGTAGGCGCCGGCGTCGACCGCGGCCTCGGCGTCGGCGCGGGCGATGGTGCGCCGGACGTGGAACGGGAACTCCTCGCTCGTGAGGAACGCGATCAGGTCGGCGCGGTCGGCGCCGGTCGGGTCGAGACGGACGAGCGTGACGGCGGTCATGCAGGCCACGGTAGCGGCGGCTCGGTCAGCGGGGGAGAGACGCCGCCCAGCGGCCGATCGCGTCGTACGCGTGCTCCCGGACCTCGGGGACGGAGAGCACGACGTCGTGCAGGGCCCCGTGCAGTCGGCGGATCGTGACCTCACTGCCGAGGGACAGTGCGCGGTGTGCGACGACGTCGACGTTGAGGGCGACGTCGGCCCGTGCCATGCCGTCGTCCCACCGGGGTTGCAGCATGCTCTTGTCGCTCAGGAGGACGAGCACGGGCACCTCGATGCCGAGGCCGTCCTCGACCGTGGCCTGCCCGTCGAACACCGCCGCGAGCCAGTTCGGGTGCAGGGGGAAGCCGCGGTCGGGTCGCCACTGCTGGTCGTACGTCCACGAGCCCTCGCCCGCGGCGGACACCGTGCGGGTGTAGTAGCCCGGGTCGACGGCGGGCATCGGCGCGAGCGGGTTCCGTCGGGCGCCGAGCCGGACGACCGGGGCGACGAGGGCACGACCGACGGCCTTGGCCTGGAACTCGAGCCAGGGGCTGTTCAGGACGAGGCCGTCGACCCGGTCGGGGTGCCGTGCCGCCCAGAGCGACAGGGTGAGTCCGCCGGTGGAGTGTCCCATCGGCACGAGCCGACGACCGGTCTCGCCGTGGTGCTCGGCGGCGATGGCGTCGAGCGCGGCGGCGATGTCCTCGTCGTAGGTGGCGAGGTCGTCGACGTTCCCCGGGGTCTGCCCGGGCCGCAGGCTCCGCCCGTACTTGCGCAGGTCGAGGGCGTGGAACCGGGCGCCGAGCCGCTCGATCCGATCCGCGAGCTCGACCTGGAAGAAGTAGTCCGACCAGCCGTGCACGTACAGCACGTCGACACCGTGCAACGGGCCGTGCGCGTGCAGCAGGAGGTCCGCCGGGGTGCGGCGTCGGCGGACGAGCGTCGCCACCACCGGTCCCTCGTGGTCGTCGCCGAGTGGGAGTTCGAGGCGTTCGAACGGCGCCCCGAGCACGTCCTCGCGCCAGCCGTGGTCCGCCATCCGTCGAGCGTATCCGCCCGCCTTCCGTAACGATCCGTACCGCCTCGGGACCTTCCCAGCCGCTCTGGTGGGATTCCCCGGCGAAGTCCCGGGAGTCGTCCGAACACGGCTGGGAGGGTCCGGGGACCGCAGCAGCGGGGATCCACACGAGGGGGAGGCCCAGGGGATGACGTTCAGACGTGCAGGAGGAGCCGCGCTCGGCTTCGTCGGCGGGAGTGTGCTCGCCGGTTTGTTGGTCGGGGTCGGCGTGACGCCGGTGCTGGCGGTGGCCGGGGTGGGGACGACCTCGGCGATCGGGGTGTTCGACTCGATGCCCGAGTACATCGAGATCGGCGAGCTGCCCCAGCGGAACGAGGTCTGGGCGTACCGCGGCGGGAAGCCCGTGCACCTGGCGAACGTCTGGGCGCAGAACCGTCAGGAGCTCAGCCTCGACCAGATCAGCGACACCCTCGAGCACGCGGCGGTGGACGGCGAGGACAAGCGCTTCTACGAGACCGGCGGGGTCGACGCGACGAGCATGGTCCGGTCCCTCGTGAGCGTCGTCGCCGCGGGTGGCAAGGGCGGCTCCGGCGGGTCGACCATCACGATGCAGCTGGTGCGGAACATCAAGATCCAGCAGGCGAGCGAGCTCCCGACGGCCGAGGAGCGCGACGCCGCCTACGAGGAGGCGACGAAGCGTTCCGCTCAGCGCAAGCTCGCCGAGATGAAGCTGGCGATCGGCCTCGCGAAGGAGTACTCGAAGCAGGAGATCCTGTCGGCGTACCTCAACATCGCGTACTTCGGCGACCAGACGTACGGCGTGCAGGCCGCCGCGCAGCGCTACTACGGCAAGGACGCCACCGACCTCTCCCCGGCCGAGGCCGCGTCGCTGATCGCGATCGTGCAGTGGCCGGAGCGGCGGGACCTGTCGCGCCCGAGTCACCACGCCGACAACGTCGCCCGCCGTGACGTCATCCTCCGGTCGATGCACGAGCAGGGGCACCTGAGCCGTGCCGAGCTCACCGAGGCGCTCGCGACGAAGCCAGCCGACTACGTCCGTCTCACGCCCCCGCAGCAGGGGTGCGAGGCCGTCGCCCGCGGCGCCGAGTTCTTCTGCCAGTACGCGGTCGAGGTCGCGAGGCAGCTGCCGCAGCTCGGCCCGACCGAGGACCGCCGCGACGACGCCTGGCGGAAGGGCGGGTACCGGGTGCAGACGACGCTCGACCTCGACCTGAACGGCCAGCAGAAGGCGCTGCTCGACCGCTACGACCCGGCAACCGAGTCGCGGTTCGCCCTCGGCGCGACACTGGACACGGTCGAGGCGGGGACGGGCCGTGTCCTGACCATGGCGCAGAACAAGGACTACGACCGTTCGTCGGACGCCCCGGCGAGTGCGACCTCGCTGAACTACGCGACCGACGAGGACAACGGCGGCTCGACCGGGTTCCAGGTCGGCTCGACCTACAAGATGTTCACGCTCCTGCAGTGGCTGGCCGCGGGCAGGAGCCCGGACGCGGTCGTCGACGGCACCAAGCGCGGCCGGAGCACGTGGACGCAGTGCGGGCAGACCATCGACTCCTACTGGAACCCGAAGAACGACTCCCCGGGGCAGACCGGCCCGTTCACGGTCCGGCAGGCCACGGCACAGTCGGTGAACGCCCGCTACGCGTCGATGGCCGAGCAGCTCGACCTGTGCGACATCCGTGACACCGNCGCGGCGCTCGGCGTGCACCCGGC
>NZ_BACZ01000029.1 GCF_000333375.1 Curtobacterium sp. B18 | reverse complement strand
GACCCCGACGTCGACCCGACAAGGTCGTCGTGATGGGGTACTGCTTCGGGGGATCCGCGGCCCTCGAACTCGCACGCACCGGAGCCGACCTCGTCGGCGCGGTGTCGTTCCACGGTGGCCTCATCGTGCACGACCCCTCCGACGCTTCCGCTATCCGCGCGAAACTGCTGGTGCTCACCGGTGCGTCCGACCCGGTCGTCCCCGACGAGACCGTCGTCGCGTGGGATGACGATATGCGTGCTGCACCCGAGGTCGACTGGCATCTCGTGAGCTACGCCGGCGCCATGCACGCCTTCGCGGTGCCCGGGACGGACGCGCCTGACCATGGTGCTCTTTACCATGCACGCGCCGACCGCCGCTCGTGGCGTGCTCTCGAGGTGTTCCTCGCCGAGGTCTTCGACGATGAGCTCGCCGCGCACTGAGGCCGACGCGCTGACGGGGGCGCTCGGGCGGCCTCGATTGGCGCCCGAGCCGCAGCTGTTGTAGAGTCTTCCACGGCCGCAAGGCCACGCGCTCGTAGCTCAATGGATAGAGCATCTGACTACGGATCAGAAGGTTGGGGGTTCGAGTCCCTTCGAGCGCACAGCACCACCGAACCGAATGAAGGCCCCGTCGCACCGCGACGGGGCCTTCGTCGTTCCGCCGGACGGCCTACCCGCCGTACTCCGCGCAGCTGTCGGTGCCGCTGAAGCAGGCGGGGACGTCCCTGCGGGGACCGGGGGAGTCGTCCGGAAGGTGCCACCGGCCCTGCGGCACCTGGCCGACGTACCCCGCGGCGAGGACGATCGGCACCATCACCAGCGCGACGACGACCACCACGCGCCGACCCCGTCGGACCCCGGTGACCAGCGCGGCGAGGAACGCGACGACGCCGAGCACGAGCAGGCCCTCGTACGTCCGGATCGCAGCCGGTCCCTCGACGTTGTCGTCGAAGAGCCGAAGGGTGGAAACGAGGTTCACGAGCAACGCGACCGGGACGGCGCAGAGGACCAGGACGGCGCCGAGCGCAACCCGACGTTCCACGCGCGCGCCCCGACCACGTCGACGTTCCTGCTCGAGCCGTGCGTATTCCTCGGCCACCCGTTCACTCGCCCGCGTCACGAGCTGAGTCTCGCACGGCCGTGTGTCGTTCAGGCCAGCGGCTCCGGCAACCGGAGGGAGTGCGCCGAGGTCCTCCCGCACGAACGTCGCGAGGGCAGCTGGGCTCTCGAACCCGCCAGCGGGGTTCGAGTCCCTTCGAGCGCACAGCACCACCGAACCGAATGAAGGCCCCGTCGCACCGCGACGGGGCCTTCGTCGTTCCGCCGCGCACTTCGTCGCGGACGGACGGGAGGCGCGATGCCAGCTGGCACCGCGCCTCCCGTCCGTCACGCAGCCGCGTCGACTACGCAGCCTGCGCGCGCGCCTCGGCCAGCGTCGGGTAGTCGGTGTAGCCCTCGGCCGTCGCGCCGTAGAAGAACTCGGGACGCGGCTCGTTGAGCTCGGTGTCCTGCTCCCAGCGGTACGCGAGGTCCGGGTTCGCGATCGCCGCACGACCGACCCCGACGGCGTCTGCGTGACCGCCCTCGACGAGGGCGATCGCCTCGTCGCGGGTCGTCAGCGCGCTGAAGCCGGAGTTGGCGACGAGCGGAGCGCCCGCCGTGCGACGGATGTGCTGCACGAGGTCGCCGGTCGGCTCGGCGTGCAGGATGTCGACGAAGGCGAGGCCGAGCGGCGCGAGGCCCTCGGCGACGGCGGTGTAGACCGCGTGGACGTCCGCCGGGTCGCTCTCGACGACACCCTGGATGCCGTGCTCGGGGGAGAGGCGGATGCCGGTGCGGTCGGCGCCGATGGCCTCGGCGACGGCGGTCGTGACCTCGATCGCGAAGCGCGCGCGGTTCTCGGGCGAGCCGCCGTACTCGTCGGTGCGCGTGTTCGACGCTGCCGACATGAACTCGTGCACGAGGTAGCCGTTCGCTCCGTGCACCTCGACGCCGTCGAGTCCGGCGGCGATCGCGTTGCGGGCGGCGCGGACGAAGCCCTGCACGGCCTCGTGGACCTCGTCGGTGGTCAGGGCGTGCGGGACGGGCATGTCGGCCTTCGAGCCGTCCGGCAGGTGGGTCTGCCCCGGAGCGGCGATCGCCGACGGCGCGACGATGCGCGGGGTGGCGGAGATGGCGGTGTGGGAGACGCGGCCACCGTGCATGAGCTGCATCACGATGCGGCCGCCCTCGGCGTGCACGGCGTCGGCCACGCGGCGCCAGCCGGCGATCTGCTCGTCGGTCTCGATGCCGGGCTGGCCGGGGTACGAGCGGCCTTCCTGCACGGGCCAGGTGCCCTCGGTGACGATGAGGCCGAGGCCGGCGCGCTGGGCGTAGTGCTCGACGAGCAGGTCGTTCGGGATGCCGTGCTCGCCCGCGCGGGTGCGCGTGAGGGGCGCCATGACGATGCGGTTCGACAGGGGGAGTGCGCCGAGTTCGGCGGGTTCGAAGAGCTTCACGCGGGGATGGAACGAGGTGTTGCCGTGTGCAATTCCCGCTCCGTGCGGATCGTCAGGATCTGGGGCACACGAGCGTCGACGAGCGCACCTGGCCCTCGGGTCGGATCACCTGGTGCAGCGAGAGGGGCTGGCCGCAGATCGGGCAACCGCGGTCGACGGTGCGGTCGTCGACGCCCTCGGGGTGCCCGGCGCCGATCTGCGACGGACCCATCTTGGCGATGAGGGTGCTGTTCCACCGTTCGTACCACTGCCCGAAGCGACCCATGGTCATCCCTTTCGTTCGTACACGAACCATTGTGCCACGAACGGCTGCGGAGCACATCGCCGATCCCGGGATCGGTCACACCGCGTCGACGCGCTCGAGCAGTTCGGTGAGCTCGTCCTTCAGCGCTTCGAGGCGTTCCAGCGGCCAGCCGAGGCGGTCGGCGACTGCGAGGGGGACCGCCCGGGCCTGTTCGCGCAGGGAGCGCCCGGCGACGGTGAGGGAGACCTCGAGCTGGCGCTCGTCCGTCGTGCTCCGGGTGCGGCGGACGTACCCGGAGGCCTCGAGGCGCTTGAGCAGCGGGCTCAGGGTCGCGGAGTCGAGGCGGAGTTCGCGGGCGATCTCGCGCACCGATCGCGGGTCCTGCTCCCACAGGGCGAGCATCACGAGGTACTGCGGGTGCGTCAGGCCCATGGGCTCGAGCAGGTCGCGGTAGAGCCCGATGACGCTCCGGCTCGTGGCCGCGAGCGCGAACAGAGCTGGCGGTCGAGGGCGAGCGGGTCGACGTCGGTCTCGGTCATCCGTCCACTGTACTGTTCGTGCGCGAACGAGTGGCGGGTGCGGGGGTGGTTGCGTGAGAGGGGGGCTCCGCGCGTGCAACCTGCGACATCGTCGGCGTCGTACGACATCGGTCCTGTCGCTCGTGGGCGGACGCAACTGTTGCACGCGCGGAGTGGCGACATCGTCGCTGTCGTGCGACAGCGACGATGTCGTTCCGGCTCGGCAGACGGGCGCCGGCCGCGACGCACAGGAGGCGCGGTTTTTNCNAGTTTGNTGAGCTGGAACGACATCGTCGCTGTCGCACGACAGCGACGATG